>JAFDHS010000144.1 GCA_019308655.1 Deltaproteobacteria bacterium | reverse complement strand
AAAAATGGTAATTTCAATGTACTATGTAGAAGAATTAACAATGAAAGAGACCGGCAAGGTTTTAGATATAACAGAATCGAGAGTTTCACAGATTCATTCCCAGGCGATTATTCACCTGCGAGGAAAGCTTAACAAAGAAGGTTTGATAGACGATAAAAGTCATTGATAATCCATCATATATTTTTGTAACTTCTCAATAACCTGGGGATATTATAAAACCCCCCCCCTGCCCTTCTTTAAAAAAGGGGGGAGACAACTGCAAGTCCCCCTTTTTTAAAGAAAAGGGGGGAGACAACTGCAAGTCCCCCTTTTTTAAAGGGGGATTTAGGGGGATTTTCACGGCAAACAAATGAGATTGAGATCCCCTTTTACCCCAGGTTATTGAGAAGCTCCATATTTTTTTTACAGACCCTTGAAGTATAAACGAAATTAAGGGGAAAAAGCCCTCCCTATAGTCTTGCAACAGGCTCTGAAAAAGGAAGTTATAAATGCCATATTTCACAATAGAGTTTTGGGTAATAATGCTATACGTTATAGGATTTTGTCTTTGCGGCATCACAATCTTCTTAAAAACAAGATTAGATTCAATAAGAATTCGTTGAAAGAGAAGGTTATTGAAAATTCGGGAAATTTTAATGAGGTGCTTATTCAAGTGTTAGGACAATCCGAAATAGCCTTTGAATCAATTTCTGATACGATAAAAAAAGAGCGGCGGGTTTTGCGGGAGATGATCGAGAAACAAATAAAAAATGAGGGAAATCGTCTTCTTGAAAAAGATTCAAAACAGATTGAGAAAAATCTTCGAAAAAAAAATATAAAAACTTCGGATGTTGACAATTCGATATGTGATCTGCCCCATGGAGAAGTCGAAAGACTGGCAGATATGGGATTGGGTGTAAAAGAAATTTCCGAAAGAGTAAAAATACCCAAGGGTGAAATTGAACTTATCTTAAAGTTTAGAAGATTAGGTCATGAGTATTAAACAGATTATAATTTGGAGATGAAAAGATGAATCAAGCGATGCATGAAATTGTTTCCGGATCTTTGGTTCAGGAAATGAGATTAGATGTTCTTGCTAATAATATGTCCAATATCAATACCCTGGGCTTTAAAGGCGATTCAGTATTTTTTCAGATATCTGATTTGACTGAATCTACAAAAGAAGGTTCAAAAGAGGATTCTATTTCAGGAAAGTCGAAAATTTCTGATTCCAGTCTACCGGTTGGAACCTTTACCAATTTTTCTCGAGGCCAGCTGAAGTCTACAGGGAATCCTTTAGACCTTGCCTTAGACGGAAACGGTTTTTTTTGCGTTGAAACACCAGAGGGTGTTCAATATACACGGAAAGGAAATTTTACCCTTAATGAGGAAGGGGTATTGGTTTCTCAAGACGGCTTACCTGTTTTAGGTGAAGCAGGCAGGATCACTATTAATAGTCCGAATTTTAATGTTGATGCTGAAGGGAATATCGAGGTCGATGGGAATCGGGTCGATACGATAAAAATCATAGATTTTTCTCAACCGTATCCTCTGAAAAAAACGGCTGATTCATCATTTGTTCTTAATGATCCCGGCATTAGCGGAAATAAAGCCGAGGGGATTAAGGTCAGGCAGGGATTTGTTGAACTCTCCAATGTAGATGTCATAAAGATGATGACAGAGATGATAGATGTGCTCAGAGGATATCAGTCATATCAAAAAATTATCCAATCTTTAAATGATATCACATTAAAATCAATCAATGAGGTTGGGCGGTTGGCATGAAAAAGCTGAAAACCTATTGAAGTATTTTTTTGTTTTCGGTTTCGGATATTGAGCTTTTAACGGTTTAATCAGGAGATGAAAATGTTACGTACACCATGGATAGCAGCTTCCGGGATGCAAGCGCAGGCATTAAATATTGATGTTATTTCAAACAATTTAGCTAATGTGAATACCGCCGGCTTTAAAAGAAGCCGGGCCGATTTTCAGGATTTATTATATGAGACCCTCCGCCCGGCAGGAACTACCTCTGCGGCAGGCAGTCAAGTACCTGCCGGAATTCAAGTGGGTCATGGAACAAGACCGGTGTCTACTCAAAAGATTTTTCTTCAGGGAGATTATCAAAATACCCAAAATGAACTGGATATGGCCATTGAAGGGGATGGGTTTTTTCAGGTTTTACAGCCCAATGGAGAAGTTGCATACACCAGGGCAGGGGCGTTTAAGGTCGATAGTGATGGCCGGATTGTCACCTCTGACGGTTTTTTGATGGAACCGGAGATCACAATTCCAAGCGATTGTACTGCGATATCCATAGGAACAGATGGAACGGTTTCCATATTACAGGCAGGGGAAACCGAGTCCACTGAAATCGGAACGATTGAACTCACCCGATTCAGCAACCCTGCCGGATTAAGCAGCATAGGCCGGAACCTGTATCTTTCTACCTCGGCTTCAGGTGATGCAATTGCCGGCACCGCAGGGGAAGATGGATTTGGTACCATCGCTCAGGGATACCTGGAAATGTCAAATGTTAACGTAGTTGAAGAGATGGTGAATATGATTACCGCCCAGCGGGCCTACGAGATCAACAGCAAAGCAATTCAGACTGCTGATGAAATGTTGCAGGCAGCGAACAATATTAAACGATAAGGGACATGAATTAAATAACTTTCCTGTTTAATGGGCAATAAGTGATAACCATGAAGTCTTCAACGTTCGACGTTCAGCACCCAATTTTTTTTCCGGCGCTCATTTTTTGCGTTTTTCTTTTCTTGTTTTTGCTGGAAATGACAACTACTTTATCTGCTGCCGGGATTACAACCATAAGGATTTTAAAAAAGGCAGAGATAAATAGCGACAAGATAATATTAGGAAAAATTGCGAATATCAAAGGCGGGAACCAGGGCTTTGTTCAAAAACTGAGGAGAATTGTTATTGGAAAGGCCCCGTTACCAGGCAACTCGCGCAGGATTGATGAACGTTATATAAAAATCCGTTTGAAACAGAACGATATTGATTTGTCTCAAATAATTCTTCATGTCCCTCAACAAATTGAAATATCAAGGAGTTTTTTCGAAGTGCCCCAAGAGGAGATTGAAAAGGCTGTTTTGGACTTTATATACGAAAAAATCCCATGGGACAGAAACAGGGTAAGGGTTAATAATGTTCGAGTCAGCCAAAAAGTGGTTCTTCCTAAAGGAAACTTTACCTGCAAGGTTGTTCCTCCGAAAGATACGGATTTTTTGGGTACGATACCCCTGTCCATCAATTTTAATGTGAATGGGTCCTTTCAAAAGAAAATCCGGGCGACAGTCAATATTGGTGTATTAACAGATGTGGTTGTCACCAAAAGGCCTTTAGGACGGTATAAACCGATAACCGAAGACGATATTCATTTGAAAAAAATGGATATGGCAAATTTACCATCCAATAGCATAACCCGTTGTGAAGATGTCCTGGGGAAACGAACGAAAAGAACAATTAATGCAAATGTGGTTTTAAGGACCGACTTTATCGAACTTCCTCCCCTGGTCAGGCGCGGGGATCTGGTATTGATCATCGCGGAATCGGATAATTTAAAAATTACCGCCCTTGGAGAAGTTAAGCAAAAAGGCTGCCGGGGTGAGAGAATCAGGGTTGTAAATCTTGACTCTGAAAAAGGAATATACGCACGCATCCTGGACTCAAATACGGTAAAGGTTGATTTTTAAACCTGGAGATTAAGAATTAATGATTCACAAATACAAAAAAATATCAAATCTATTAATTTCCAGCTGTTTTTTTTCCTTCCTTACCCTTTGGGGGTGTGCTGCCGGTATCAAAGAAACCGTACCGATAGAGAGAACGGAATCGATAAATGAGAATATTGTTCATGAGGTTAATAAAGAAGAGCCTCGAGTGAAATACGAGGGGTCTCTTTGGCAGGATGATGGTCCTTTAAGTGAGTTGTTTATAAATCCTATAGCGAGAAGGGTAGGAGATATCGTTACAATCAAGATCGTTGAAAAAGCCGATGCGGCCAATCAAGCCGGTACGGATACCGGCAGAACGTCATCTCTTTCAGCCTCTTTAAGCGGTTCCTGGTTGGACAAGTTAAGTGGTGTAACCGGGGATGTTCAGGGTGACATAGATAGAACTTTTGCCGGATCAGGGGCTACCAAGAGGAGTGGAAAACTGACTGCCGATATCACCGCCAGGGTCACGGATGTATTGCCTAACGGAAATTTGAAGATTGTAGGTTCCCGGGAAGTAACGGTAAACCGTGAGAAACAGTTGATAATCTTATCCGGAATTATTCGGCCCAGAGATATCTCTACAAATAACGTAATTGATTCAAGTCGTATCTCTGATGCCAGGATTGTATATAGTGGTTCAGGTGTAATTAATGACAGTCAGCGTCCGGG
>JAFDHS010000143.1 GCA_019308655.1 Deltaproteobacteria bacterium | reverse complement strand
CCTAAGCTTTGGATTCTATAAGCAAATATCCTATTAAAATCAAGAAAAAAATCTTTTATTCAAGTTCAAATACAATCGTCGTCATGGCCCATACCTTTACCGGCACACCATCGACAGTTGCCGGCGAAAAGCGCCAGGAGGAAAGAGACCTAATAACACTTTGATCAAAGATTCTCTTTGGTTGCGCATCCTGTATTTCGATTTTGCCTACCAGCCCCTGTTCGGTTATAAGAAATTTTACTTTTACCCATCCTTCTATCCCTTTTTGCCTGGCTCTTGTGGGATACAGCGGCGGCACCTTTACAATCGGGATAAGAGAAGCGTCCAGTTCTTCGATTTCATATATCCCATTCAGGCCGTCACCGTTTGTTCCGGAAAACTGAACAACGCCTTTCAGTTCGGATAAAGGGACGTCAACCGTCTCCATAGGAGGGGTCGGCAAGGTGCCCGGACCTCCGGGAAGCCTTGGATTGATTTCAAACGGCAGCTTTGTCATCCGTACGGTTTGTTTGTGTGTGGATACCGGGCCGGAGATGGATTTCTTTCCGAGACTTACGGTTCTTTTCAGCACGATCTCTTTTTTGATCTTTTTCTTTTTGGGAGGTTCTTCCGGTCGTTTGACCCTGACGATGTTCGTTATCCTGACAGGCGTTATATACTCATGCCTGTCAGGGATCGGGGTTCTCAAGGTCGGCATGAAGCTGAAAAGAGCAATATTCAAAATAACTGAAAAGAGTACGGCGCCTCCCCAAAGAGTCAAAGCGCGTAACCGTTGCGAGGAGAAGCGTAAATAAGGCATCATAACATTACGTTCCTTATCTTTCTAATCCGGGAAAGCGTTTTACAGGGCGTTCAAAGATTCTCCCGGGCCGCTCAATTCAGACTTTTACATTATCAACGGATATCTTTCTACTACATTGCCATCAATACTACTCCAAGTTTTTTCTCCAGGTCCTGAATTTTCTTCAGTTGATCTTCGCTTAAATCACCAGCGAGCTTCCTCTCCGGACACGCAAAAGCCAGAAGTGTTTTTCCCAATTCTTTTTCCAATGCTTGGATCTCTTTAAGGTCGCCCTCACTTGGCTTTGAAAAATTGCATATAACGGCCATAATAAAATCTCCTTTTATTTATGCAAAGCCTCAAATTTCAACCGTGGTTCAGATTTCCCGTTGTAATTAAGACTTTCCGATGTCGTATATCTTTTTTCTATCTATCCAAGAGCCATCAATACTACCCCAAGTTTTTTCTCCAGGTCCTGAATTTTCTTCAGTTGATCTTCGCTTAAACCAGTGACCTTCCTATCCGGGCACGCAAATGCCACAAGTGTTTTTCCCAATTCTTTTTCCAATGCTTGGATCTCTTTAAGGTCGCCTTCACTTGGCTTTGAAAAATTGCATATAACGGACATAGTAAAATCTCCTTAGTATTGAAAATCTACGTTTTCGACTTCGACCATCGAGTTGAATCAGTGCCCCGTAAAACCTTTCCTTCATCAGCATCGTCTGGCTGATTAATTTTCAGTATCTCTAAAATACCTTAATTTGTCCATAGGGGGGGGACTCATTTTCTTAGGAGAAATTCCGGGATAGCATAGGCAAATCTCCGTTTCAAACCACTCCTGCTTCCCGTTTATTGATCCATCCGATCTTGCCGTCTGAAAAATAGATTCTGACAAACTCTTTTTTCTCTTTTTCGATTTTCACCTTGGTCCCGGCATGCAAAACAAGAGGCGGACCCAAAATCACTCTGTGATAAGCCACAGCGTTTTCAGGATATCAATCCGCAATTCATGAAAAAAATCAGCGGCCGGAGCAAAAACGAGAAGCCATTAGAACTCTCAACCTTGCTTGAACGCAACTTCCTGTGTTATGACGACAAAAGTCCTGTCCCGGACCCAATTCATAGTTATCTTTCCGATATGCGTAACCTTATTCAAGAAGTGTTTGCAGTAACGAGAATGGGAGTTTGAAACTATGCTTGAAAATACAGCAGATATCATAAAACAAATAAAAATCGGTGAAGACTCCGTCCTTAAACTCAAAACCCTCCAATTCAACAGAGATAAGATCACCGGCCCGCACCGAAACAGCATGGCGGACGAACTCGCTGCCATGGCCAATACCCATACCGGTGTCGTTCTGCTGGGCGTGGATGACAAGTCAAAGGCCATACATGGCATACCACATGACAAGTTGGATATCGTCGAAACATGGTTGCGGGGCATCTGTAATGACCTGATTGAGCCGCCATTGGACTGTGTCATCCGTAAGATGCCAATCACGGCGGAAAATGGCAGTGAAAAGGTGATTGTTCGCGTTGATGTCCCCAGAAGCCTTTTTGTGCACCAAAGTCCGGGGGGGTATTTCCGTCGGATCGGCAGTTCAAAACGACAGATGAAACCGGATGTCCTGGCACGCCTGTTTCAACAACACAGCCAGGTCCGGCTGATTCGATTCGATGAACAGGTCGTCCCAAATGCCAAGATTGATGATTTGAATCCAAAATTGTGGAAGCGGTTCAGAACAGTTATTTCACCAAGGAACGATCAAGAGTTTCTGGAAAAAATGAAACTGATTGCTCTGGATGAAGACCACGTTCTTCGCCCTACGGTAAGTGGCGTTTTGATGGCCAGTGATACACCGGAATCGTTCATGTCGACTGCTTTTATACAGGCGGTCTGCTATCGCGGTTCCGAACGGAACGCAGCCTATCAACTGGATGCCAAAGATATTACCGGACCGTTAGATATTCAGATTCAGGAAGCATGCCGGTTTGTTGATCGGAACATGCGTATTTATGCCATCAAAGCGCCAAACAGAATCGAAACACCTCAGTTTTCCATGAACGCCGTATTTGAGGCAATAGTGAATGCCGTGGTCCATCGGGACTACTCCATTTACGGGTCAAAGATCAGACTGCATCTCTTTGGGGACAGGCTGGAAATCTTCTCGCCGGGGACCATTCCCAACACAATGACCATTGACAGTCTTTCGGAACGACAATCAGCGCGTAATGAATTGCTCAGTTCCATGCTGGCCCGTTGTCCCATGAATGTTAACGCCATTGGCAGTCAGCGCAATTTCATTATGGATAAACGTGGCGAAGGCGTACCGATTATCATCACGGAAAGTGAAAAGCTTTCCGGACGCAGACCGGAGTATCTTCTTTTGGATGACGCGGAGCTTAAATTAACCATATTTGCTGCAAAACCACCCCATGGAAAGGATTGACAGTGTCGGCAGTTGGTTCATGGCAATACAGTACCATCCATAACTGTACCTGTTTGTCCCTAAAAAAGATGGGCACGCTCCGCTTTGCCCATCCTACATCTACTACATCTACATCCCATCATTGTGGTAGTTAAATGGGTGGAAATTGTTTGATGAATACGTTATCGTTTTGGCGGTTCAACATTAATTGGGGTGTGCCATGGAATATCGGCGCTTTTATCAATCCGGTGCGCGGTATTTTTTTACGGTTGTTACGGAAAATCGGAAACCTATATTAATTGATAATATCGAACGGTTACGTGCTGCCTTTCGTTTGTGTTTGTCCCGTTATCCTTTTGAGATTGAGGCGATTGTGGTATTACCGGATCATTTGCATACCTTATGGAAACTGCCGGAAGGTGACGCGGATTTTTCCAGACGCTGGATGGTCATTAAACGCAAATTTTCATCGGCTTTACCCGTTGGTGCCGTAAATGCTTCCAAGGCAAAAAAACGGGAGAAAGGTATTTGGCAAAGAGGTTTTTGGGAACATTGGGCTTGATCATAAGATGGGCCACTCAATTTACGGCTTCAATTATTATTATTTTTAGGTTCTTCTAACCCTTATGCAATGTGGCCGAAGTTATGACCAAGCCCGGAACATTATATTCGCGATGAGAAGGATTGGCGGTATCATGTAAATTATATCCACTTTAATCCTGTTAAACATGCCTATGTTTCTGAACCGCAGGATTGGCCTTATAGCTCATATCACCAAGCCATTCGTAAATGGTTGGTATGAAACCAGCGTATTACAAGATGATGATTTAAAGATATGAATTGTAGGATGGGCAAAGCGGAGCGTGCCCATCAAATATGCAGACAAGTACCGGGCCAAAGGGCTGACCATTTACCTGATCAGCATGGAGTTTTCCCGCAAGGAACGCAATGTGGTGGGGTTTGAAATTGAAGGGGTATAAGAGTAAGGGATGCAACATAATGCGCCCCTATTGCAAATAAAAAAGGAAACTCACATTTCCCCTCAAACCACCCCTGCCTGGCGTTTATTTATCCATCCGATCTTGCCGTCTGAAAAATAGATTCTGACAAACTCTTTTTTCTCTTTTTCGATTTTCACCTTGGTGCCGGCATGCAAAACAAAAAGCTCGGTTGCCTGTTCAGAGAGGCCGGAGCGAACCGATACTTCATCAGAGAGAATAACAGCCTCCTTTAAATATAAGGTCTCATAATGATTGTAGAAAGCCGTCAGAATGAAAACAAGGGCCAGTACAAAGGCCGCACCACACGGCATTTTCAATATTTTTTTTCTTTTTATGGACTGCAAGGCCAAAACAGACCAGAAAATCATATTTAAAATAACTCCCGACCATTTTACGGTATTCGGGCTGAGAAGATATTTCCAGAAAAACAGAATTCGGAATATTGAAATCTTTTTGTTTTCTCTTTGATCCTTTACCAGAGTCAGCGAATATTGATGATTAAAGTTCAGGTCCGGATCACCTGGTATAAGTTTTAAGGCGCGTTCATACCATAAAACAGCATGTCCGATGTCATTGTTTTTAAGGTATGCATTTCCAAGGTTGTAAAAAAGCTTGCCGTTGTTGACGCCGGCATCCGCGATTTTTGAAAACGCCGAGATTGCCGCGGAAAAATTATCCGCCTTGTAGTATTGAAC
>JAFDHS010000142.1 GCA_019308655.1 Deltaproteobacteria bacterium | reverse complement strand
TCAATGACGTCCCCAAAGTTTTCCAGGAAGCTGAAAGAACTCAACATGAAAAATTACTTTGTCGATACCGCTGCCGCGCTCCTCGCAAATATTCATGCGTCGCATGATTGCAGTCAAGGCTTCGTTTCGGGACCGCGGCGGTTCGTCGATGAAACGCAGGGTATCAATAAGGGGAACTCCGGGATTGGAAATTTCCATACGGTCCGTGAAGATTTCCACCATCGGTCCTGCGCCGGTGATGTTGAAATCCTGATGAATGAGGGCGTTGGCCACCAGTTCCCTGACCGCAATTTCGGAAACCATGCGAATTTCTTGGCGAAGGGCCTGGCCGATCTGCTCGTTTTGGGGAAGCTGGTCGTTTATATATGAAATGGCGCCTTCGAAACCGATGGCATACCCCTTGCCGCCCATCTGCTCTCTAATGGTTTCGACCCGGTTGTCTCCGCAGTAAATGATCACCCGTAGCGCTTTTCTGGCCAAGCGGTCGAAGTCATTTAAATTCCGTGCGAAAAGAACGGCACCGACATTGATAGCCGCAACACCGGTTGGAGCGATGATAATCATCCGCTTCGTCGTGTTCTTTTGCATATTATGGAGAAAGGTTGTTTTGCCGGTCCCCGCTTTACCCGTCAGAAAAATATTGCAGCCAGTATACTGGACAAAGTCGTTGGCGAGTTGCAGTTCATGGTTTATGGGGGACATAGATTTCCTGGTCATGCGCGTTGTTATCGTTTTTTACTAATCGGACAGACCCAATCCAGTGGTTCAAGAATGCGCTCTTTCATTTAAATGACGAATCAAACATACTTAAAAAAGTATAAACTACTTTCGTAAGAATATGAAGGATGCGGTCTGGGTTTCGATGACCTCGTAGATACAGTCATGAATTGTGCTGTATTGCCAGATACTTTCAATCCCCCATGATCAGTCTGTTCCATTACTTTGTTTCATTTTCTGTTCGCCGAATAGTAACGACAAATCTATTACCATCATGATCGTCCTCAAAATCAATGTCCGGGTATTCTTTCAAGGCCCGGATGATGCCACTGCCGATGCCGCGGTAGGGTAAAATTTTCGTGGCATAGGATGCCAAAATCGGATTGCGGATATTTGAGTTTCCCATTTTGATATTTTCAACAGTCAAGTTATTTGGGAGATGCCCCGGGCTAATAATTTCTACGCGATCAGAAAAAACCAATATCCTTACAGGCGCAGAAACAAAGTAGTCTCGGTGAATCAAGGCATTGGCAATCAGCTCTTCCAGAGCGATCCTTGGAATTTCAGGCTCACCTGGAGAATTAACGCCTTGATCCCCTTGGACGTGTCGGATATTGCCAAGAATAAAACCTATGCTTTTTTGAAAAACATCCGCAATTTTCCCGGTAATATCTTGGCTGTCGATATAATTGGTCTCATGGATTGCCTTGCCGGGAAATGCGATTGCCTTAGTGATGAACACGGGTAGTCTGAGGCTGGGATTCCTGGCAAAAATCAACGCTCCGCTGACATTAAAAATGCCGTTCTCCATCAGGTTCATGTTTTCCAGTAAAACTGGCAGTGGCAAACCTTGGTCATCCAATGATTCGCTGATATGCTTTTCAAAGAAAGTTTTGAAATAATCCGTATCCAAGTCGGCAATATTCAGTCCCCGCACCGGGATTTCATCTCCATGTATCAATCCAGCGCTTTGATAAAGTCGCTGAATCTCTTCTCTGGACGTTGCCTTACGTTTGTCTCCGGCACTTTTGACCCAGATAACGCCGTTCTTGTCCATATAAGGCTTACTGACGCCATTTGGCACGACAATCCGCATAACTAACCCATTTGGCGTGGCAATATTTCCGGTTTGCGGATTAAGGGGCGGTCTGACCTGTTGGGAAGCCGCATTGGATACAAGCTGATTCAGCCGCCCCATATCTTCCCGTGTCAATCCGGCAAATGTGCCATCATTGCTCACCCCGATGAATATGTCACCGCCGCCTGAATTGCTAAACGCCACCATTTCCTGGGCCAGAGAAATCTCGTTGGTAACATTGGCCTTAAACTGGTGTTTGCTGTCCTCATCCCTGCCGATGATCTCTAAGAGCTCTGTGGTTTCCATATCTCGTATCTCCTTCTGCGTTGCCGGAATGCCTCCTCGCCCCCCTCCATGATGTCAACGATCTCCTGTTGCAGCTTCGGACAGTCAATGCTGCCGCTTGTCACATGAACCATGTCATCGGAATAAGAGCAGGAAACGATCTGTTCCGCATCACCGAGTACCGGGAAATTGGCGTTATGAGTAGCGAACACGAACTGCGTCTTGGGCTTAAGACTGCGGATGAGTTTGATCACATCTTCGTAAATTGTTTGGTTATCCAGGTCGTCTTCCGGCTGGTCGATGATAAAAACATCGTTTTCCTGTTGGCTCAAGACGAACAAGATCAACGCTGAGGCCCGTTGCCCCAAGGAGTGGTGCTTCAGTTCCTTGCCGCGATACTCGATGGTGAACCGGTTGGGAACCTGCCATGTCAAAAACGCAGAAAGATTTTCTGTGAAATATTTTTCAAAGACTTGAGCTGAAACGCCGACTTCCGTCTTGACTTTATCAAAATCCTTGTACATAGCCCCAAAATCGGAAAAGGCCTTAACCGCCGATGAAAAAGTCGTCTCCCGGATACGGCTGCCTCGGAAAACGTCCTTCATAAACGCGACAAAAGAGGCCTTGTCCCCCTTGAATTCCGCGTTGATTTCAAGAGAAGAATGGCTATTGTTGACCTTGTCCAGCTCGGCTTGGATTTCCTTGTACTCCTCGAGCCAGAGATCATTGAGCAGGGCAATTTCAATTAAAAGTTCCTGTTTCAGGCTCTTACGACTAGACTCCTGCTTATCCAAGGCCCCAAGCATTTGGCTTGCTTGATCCACGGCCTTCCGAAGGTGACGAAATTCATCCGGCCGGATGGCCTGTGCGCCGGACTGCCGTAATTGCTCGGACAATCTTCTTTCGATTTCGGCGAATTCTTCTTTAAGACTTCCCCTGAGTTTCTCAAATTCGCCAGCTTTTTCCTTTAACTCGGTCAGTACCTGGTTGCCGTCTGAAAGAACTTTTTTGATTTGGCCGAAGGATACGATCAGTTTGTCATAAAGGGTAAAAAAACCCTCAAAAAAATCCGTGTTTTGCTTTGAAGTGTAAACACGCTGGTTTAGCAGATCATCCTCGTACTGATTGACAAACTCTTCAAGGTCTGCCAAATAGGATCGGACAAAAGAAACGACCTGAGAACACTTCCTGGAATCCGCGTCGAAATCCACCTGTTTTTGCAGTTTTTCTTCAACCCCGTGATTTTTGTAAAACTTCAACCTGAATTCTGCATCCCGTCTTTTGTCCTCATATTCCTTTTTCTTCTCTCCCATATTTGAGAGTTTTTTCAATTGGTTAACGAGTTCAGAGACTTTTTGGCGTTGATCGTCGATACGTGAGCGAATCCTGGCCAGTTTCTCCCCGACCAATTTTTCCACGAGATCCTTCTCAAAACCCTCGCCGGTGGCGGAAAGGTCTTTCTGGCCAAAATAGATGGGCTTGTGCAGGATGGTTTCCCGGATTGATATGCCAGGCTGGAGCACGCCATCTATGTACACATCAGGCCTCTCCTTGTTGATACGCCGGATTTCATAACGCTGTCCCCGCCGGTCAACGGCCTGGACTGTTACCTTGCCGCCGCTTCCCAGAACATGGTCCACTAGACGCTTTTTGTAGTCGGTATCAAGTGCCTTGTCTCCAAAGGGAATATTGAAAACATAGCGTAAGGTCTCCAGGATTGATGATTTTCCACTGCCACGGATGCCGATCAATGTATTCAGTT
>JAFDHS010000141.1 GCA_019308655.1 Deltaproteobacteria bacterium | reverse complement strand
TGTCCGTTGAATGGCTTGACAGGGCATTTACGCGGAGGGGAAACACGTATTGTCTTGCCCCGGGATTTCGCAATAAAGTGAATTTTTTTGCCCGGGATATCCGACGGGGAGTGCCTGCCGGCCCTTTTGACATGGTTTTATGCCGCAATTTGGCTTTCACCTATTTTGATATGGACCTCCGGAAAAAAATTCTTGAATGGATTCAAGACAGCTTGTTTGAAGGAGGGGCCCTGGTTCTCGGTATTCACGAATCACTGCCTGACGGTGTTACAGGCTTTTGCCCATGGATACCCGACATGCGGATTTATCGAAAATATACGAATAAAGGTTGACCCTATGGAAAAAAAATTTCGTTGTGAACTTCTCTCCTGGAACCGAATTTACCAAATGGCACGCCGCCTGGCCCTGAAAATCAGGCAGGCGGGTTTTCAGCCCGATGTTGTTGTGGCCATTGCGCGCGGCGGTTACATACCGGCAAGAATTTTGTGCGATTTCATAGACATTTTTAACCTGACAAGTATAAGGGTCGAACACTACACCGCGGGCGCCCATAAAAAACAATTTGCTCGTATCTCTTCGCCGCTTGTCATGGATGTCCGCGGCATGAAGGTCCTTGTGGTGGACGATGTCAGTGATACCGGAGATACCATTGAACTCGCCCTGGATCACATCAAAAGTTTTTTCCCTGAAGAGGTCAAAGTGGCCACCCTGGACCACAAGACGGTTTCCACGATCGAGCCGGATTTTTATGTCCGAAAAGTCGTCAATTGGCGTTGGATTATTTATCCCTGGGCTGTAATCGAAGATATTACAGGCTTTGTCAAAAGGATGGAAAAAATACCCGGAACCCCTGAAGAAGCGGTCCGAAGGCTGGAAGAAGAGAGAGGGGTAAAGGTGCCGAAAAAGGTAGTGGAAGATGTCTACACCTTCCTTGACCTTGAAAAAAAATGAAGGGTTTTTCCAAATTTTTCGATGCAGGTGAACCGACCCTCTATATATTGATTGTTACTGGAGAAAATTATGTACCGTGAAAACTATATCGAATCAATCAAGGCGGAAATCGTTGAGATGATTGCCAAAAGATTAACACCGGTGGCCTTGAATTACGGCTACCGGGATGTACCGCTGGAAACCAGCATAAAGTGGCGGCCCCAGGTACTGGTATTAGGAAATTATTCGTCCGGCAAGTCAACCTTGATTAATGACTTTCTCGGTGGAAAAATCCAGACCACCGGCCAGGCGCCTACAGATGATTCATTCACCGTTATGACTTATGATGATTCCGTGTCGGATGACAGTCCTGTTCACGTTACCGAGCAGCGCGATGGAAAATTTCTGTTAAATGATCCGGAATACCCCTTTGAAAATCTGAAAAAATACGGTCAGAGATTCGCATCCCACTTTTGCCTGAAAAAAGTCAATTCACCGTTTTTAAAAAATCTTTCCATTGTCGATACCCCGGGAATGTTAGACAGTGTCTCCGAACAGGACCGCGGCTATAACTATCAGGAAGTGATCGGTGAGCTGGCCCATAATGCGGCCCTTGTACTGGTCCTTTTCGATCCCCACAAGGCCGGTACGGGCCGTGAGGCCCATATCAGTTTGCGAGAGACTTTGCCCAAAAAGACATTTGAAGACAGGATCATCTTTGCCTTAAACCGTGTGGATGAATGCGCTTCCATGGTGGATCTGCTTCGGGTTTACGGAACACTCTGCTGGAATCTGTCACAAATGATCGGACGCAAGGACATCCCGATGATTCATTTGACATACTCTCCATCTGCCTCAAATAATTCGGTAAATCGGGACAAAAATTATATGCAGTACCTTGAAAATCAGCGTGAAGAATTAAAAAAAGCCATTTTACAGGCCCCCAAATACCAGCTCGATAACATGGCTACGTTTGTTGAAACTCACAGTGAGCGTCTGGCTCATTTCTTGGAAGCGCTGATCAGCTATCGTTCGAAACTTCAAATGTTTCGCATAAAATATACGTTGGCCGGATTATTATTCAGCCTGTTAGGCGGTGCTGCAACGCTTCTGGTGACGATGCTGCTCGGTATGGGCGGGGGCATGGAGCAGCTTTCAATCTTCGGAGGCGGTGGTGCCCTGTTGGTATTCTTATTATGGATGACATTACCCCTGAAATATTTTACGAAGGCGTTTCACCGTAATCATCTGAAAGATATCGACAAACTCACGACCTTGGAGAACCAGACCCGTCAGGACAGTTGGGAGGCGATCAAGGACCTTGCCTATTCTTATCTGAAAAAAACAGCCGGGCGATTTTCCCTTGCCGGCGTTAAACTGGAATATGCCTCGGTGCGCATGGTTCGCGATAAAGTCACCCGGGAGATTCGGGAGGCCCTGAACGAATTGGCGGCAATCCGCCATGATGTACCTCTGGAAAAAGAACCGCATATCGAGCTGCCGGATGAAGAAAGACCTTTCCCGGAGCTTTAGCCATGATGGGCAAAGCGGAGCGTGCCCATCTTTTGCTGAATTTTTGCGAGGTATGAATCATCTATTATTTACGTCTTTGATGTCTCTCCTTAGAGATACCTCCAGCATGACTTCGGCGAGGGTAGGGTGCGCGTGTATGGTTTCGGCCAGATCTTTGACCGTGCCCTTCATCTGCATGGCCAGGGTTGCCTCGGCAATAAGTTCGGAGGCATGGGGGCCCACGATGTGAACGCCCAAAATCTTTTCGTTTTCAGCATTGGAGATGATTTTTGCATGGCCTTGGATTTCTCCGGTAACCTGGGCCTTGCCTATGGTTCGGAAAAGGACGCTGTCCCATTGGACCTTGTATCCCTGTTGTATGGCTTGTGCTTCAGTCAATCCTACATTGGCAACTTCCGGCATGGTAAAAATCGCAGCCGGAACAATGTCGTAATTCATTATCCGCTTTCCGCCCATGGCGTTTTGTGCGGCAACACGGCCTTCGGTTGACGCCACATGGGCGAGCATTATTTTTGACGGCCCCAGTGTATCGCCAATGGCGTAAACATGGGGAATATTTGTTTCCATGCGCTCATTGACACGTATCCACCCCTGATCATCCCTCTCGACCCCAAGCTTTTCAAGACCGATGGCGGACGTGTCCGGATTACGTCCGATGCAGACCAGCATCTTTTCAGCTTCTATTGTCAGGTGGGACGGGTCTTTCTTTTTAACCGCTTGATTAAAAGGAGAACGCCCAAGGGTTACGCAAACCTTTTCTTGATTTTTTTCAATGTCTTCTACGGTCCGGCCGGGTATGAACTTTATTTTGCGTTTTTTCATCTCCTTTCCAAGGACTTTGGAAGCCTCTTCATCCACTGACGGAAGCGGGAGTATGCGTGACATGGCCTCCACTACCGTTACCCGGGAACCTAAGGATGTAAAAATAAATGCAAATTCACATCCAATGACGCCCGCCCCGACAATTATAAGCGATTCGGGGATTTGGCGAAGGCAGAGCGCTTCGTTGCTGGATATAATTCTCTTTTCATCAAACGGAAACAGCGGGATCGGGCGCGGCTGTGTTCCCAACGCCAGGATCAGCCGATCCCAAGCCAGATCAATGGGTTGATTGTCTTGAAGTTTTACCGCTGCCTGTCCAAAGTCTTTAATGTATCCAACGCCTCTTAAATAACGGACCTTATGTTTATCCAGGATGTTCAGCATGCCTTTAGCCTGGTCCTCGATGATCTTTTCTTTTCGGGCCGTCAGGCGTTCCATATCCGGACTGATTTCTCCGGTTACCCTGATGCCGAATTCCGGGGCCCTGCGGAAATTTTCCAGCATGTCAGCCGTTGTCTTCATGATCTTGGATGGGATACACCCCCAGTTCAGACAGGTCCCGCCGACGTTGTCCCG
>JAFDHS010000140.1 GCA_019308655.1 Deltaproteobacteria bacterium | reverse complement strand
GCGGTTGCGGGCTCTAAATTGTCTCTGCAGACGCCGCCGTAAATCAGCATTCCGATATCTTCAGGTGAAATGCCTGAATCTTCTATTGCTTTTTTCCCTGCTTTTGCAGCACCTTCATGCATGGTATAATCAGGGTTCCAGAACCTGCGCTCACGGATTCCCGTTAAGGCTTCCAGTTGTCCCTTTTGTAAATGGAGCGCTTCATAAAGGGATTCCAGGCGGTTTTCAATATCATCCGATGTCACGACGTTCGGGGCAAGTTCATAACCGAATGAAGTCAAGTGAACTTTAGAATACAGCATATTACGTATCGTTGTTTTTTACTCCTGTGCCGAGAAGTCCCCTGCCGAATCTTTGATTCAGGAGGGGGAGTTGACGTTGAGCGCTTTGCATAACCGTTTTTGCCTGGTTTCCGCATCAGGCCGGGCGGTTGCTGTGTATCATGCATTGCCAAACCTTACAATATAAAAGAAAAAAACAACGGGGTTTAATTTTTTTTAAGCGCTGGTTTAAAAAAAGAGGGGACCGAAGGGGAAAAAGTGAGAGAGATGCTAAATTGTTAAAAAATTTGACTCCGGTGCTGATTCATCTCCTTCCGGATCAAAGATTCGGAAGGGGTGAATCGGCACGTTTGTCAGTAGATAATAAGGGTATGATTTTGTTTGTTTTTGACAAATACTCGCAAGTTTTGTGCTTGTATTAGAGTCGTTAATGTCCCAATTAATGGGTGTATTCGAAAATTTTAATATCCGGCCCTATTTTTTTGATGACGGCATCTCTCATGTTCGCAAAGTGGGGACAGGGATAGCCGATAGGATTTCCTCTGGAAATACAGGATGCGAAAGCAATCGCCTCAGCTCCTCTGTCCACCATCAGTTTGGCCCTTGCAATGGCTCTTTTTCCGGGGCATCCACCGCAAGTTGTCAAGCCGACAATTTCAACCGGTCCGGTTTCTTCAAAGGCCTTGGTCCCTTCCCGGGTGACCTTGAAATCTGAAGTTCCGGGGCACATGTCCTCTGTTTGTTGACACCTGATAATTCCAACTTTCAGCATAAAATCCGTTCCTTTCTTTACTTTTTTTAAACTACCACAGGCATATGATTTTTTTGCCATCCTTAAGAGCGCCCCTTACTTTTTCCATATGTCGAAGCGCTGCAAGCTCTCTTTCAAGATCATCTGCTATGGTCCCCGGTTCTTTGCCTCCGGTCTCCTCTAATATCCGGAGTATTTTTGCCTGAATTTCATTGACTTCAAGGCCGGACTCGTTTTTGTCCATCAAAGATTTAGCGCTGTAAACGGCCCACGGATCACACATGCGGGCAGGTGAAAGTGAATCCATATAGCAATCTTCACATAAAATCCGTCCATGCAGCTCCTTTGATTCTTCCTCGTTAATGATAGCCTTACATTTGTCACATTCCATCAGCTGCCTCCTCTTTAAATCTCATCCGGTCTTGGGTTGTGCTGTTTTAACGGGACCTTCCGCCGCCGCCCATACCGCGACCGCCGCCTCCGCCCATACCGCGACCCCGCCCATACCGCGACCGCCGCCGCCGCCCATACCAAAATGGCTTTGTACATTGGGTTCGGATGACTTGGCCAGTGCACCGGATTTATATTGTTCAACAGCCTGTCGTACCTGGCCGCTGATTCCGGTAATCACCTGAATTCCGGCTGCACCGAAAGTCTGGAAGGCGTTGGGACCACAATTTCCGGTCAGTACGACCGTTACATTTTTTTCAGCCATGAGCTGGGCCGACTGAATTCCCGCGCCGCCGCCCTGTGTAATATTGGGGTTTGGAAGTGCTTCAAATTCCATGGTGTCCGGATCGATAATCAAAAAATAAGCGCAACGTCCGAAACGACTTTCTACCGCATCATCGAGGCCGGGGCCGGTGGAGCTGACTGCGAGTTTCATATTTTTCTCCTGTATATTAGTACTTTTTTCAGCAGTTTTTGTTTACCTATTGGATTAAAGTTCTTTTTTAAGCGTATTCCAGATGTCGTGCATGGCCTCAAAGGCCGGTCCCCTGCCGTATTCAATAACGGTTTTTCCGGCCATCAGTGCATCATTCACATTTCGATCAAAAGGTATCTCGGCAATAACGCGGGACCCCATTTGTTTGGCAATGCTTTTAATCCGCTTGCTCTGTTCGGTATTGAGGTCGGCCTTGTTGATGACAATAAGTGCCGGGATGTTAAAATGCTTTGTCAGACCAAGGACCCGCTCCATGTCGTGAACACCGGAAACCGTTGGTTCGGTAACAATCAGTACCCGGTCCGCTCCGCTTACGGAAGCGATGACCGGACAACCGGTTCCGGGAGGACCATCACCGAGAATGTATTCTTTTTTGAACTCCTTGGCAAGGTCTACGGCGACATTACGCACCTGGGTGACAAGCCGCCCTGAATTTTCTTCGGCAATATCCAGCCGGGCATGGGCCATGGGGCCATAGTCCGTTCTCGATATATACCATTTGCCCACCACATTGGGCCGGGCGCTTACGGCCTCATCATCGCATATGTATCCACACAAACCGCAGCCTTCACAGGCCAGTTCATCCACTTGGCAGGTGGCCTTTCCCTGGTCATTCAGCGGGCCGTCACAGCGGATCGCTTTAAAATGGCAGCTTTCGGCACATTGACCGCAGCCGGTACATTTTGAGGCATCAATCATCGCTTTTTCTCCGCCGACAAAATCATGGGCTTCCATGACCGTCGGCGTGATCAGCAAATGAAGGTCTGCGGCATCCACATCGTTATCCGCCAGTACCTTACTGTCGGCAAGCATGGCCAGGGAACTGACGACTGTGGTTTTCCCCGTACCGCCCTTGCCGCTGATAATTGTGATCTCCTTGTAGTCCGTTGCATTTCCGGCAGAAAAAGACGGTACTGATTCCGTATTTACGGTTAACGTTTCATCCTCGGGCGGGGCAGGGGGGACGGTTTTGGCCAACCGGGGAATATGGTCAAAAATTGTAAGGAGATTCTCTTTTAATTCAGGGAATCGGTCCGTTAGAATTTCTCCTCTGGAATACGCCTCGGCATACTCACGACTGAACGGAATTCTACCCAAAATGGGAACTCCGATGCGTTCGGCATAGTCGGTAATGATCGTGTCCGTTCCATCCGATCGGTTGATCACAATACCTGTCGGCACCTTTTTTTTGAGCGCCAGCCCCACGGCCAGCTTGAGATCATTCAGTCCGAAAGGGGTCGGTTCCGTTACCATAACAGCCGCGTCCGAATCCGTAGTGGTTTCGACCACCGGGCAGGACGTGCCCGGTGAAGCATCAAGAATATTAATGGCATTCGGGTCAATATGATTTTTTACATTTCGAATAATGGCAGGCGCCATGGCTTCCGCGATGTTCAAGGTTCCATGTGCGAAAAAGAACGGCCGGTTTTCCGGTGCCGCTTCAACGTATCCGATTACGACGGGCTTTTCGGTCAGCGCCTTTTCCGGGCATACATAGGAACATACTCCGCAGGAATGGCAGAGCTCGTTGAAGATCAATACCTCGCCTTTTATAACCGCGATGGCGTTGTAATGACACGCCGAGGCGCACTCGCCGCAGCCTGTGCACAAGCTTTCATCCCACGCCGGTTTCATTACTTTAACGGGCTCTTTTTCGGTGAATTCCGGTTGAATAAACAGATGATCGTTGGGTTCCTCAACGTCACAATCAAGGAGTCTGACCGTATGTCCGTTATCAGCCAGTGCATGGGCCATATTGACGGAAAAGGTAGTTTTGCCGGTCCCGCCTTTGCCACTGGCAATTGTTATGATCATTAAAAAAATCTCCTGTTTGGGTTTGGGTATTTTTATTTGTTATTGCCGGCCGCAGCGTAGAATACGGAACTATTTTCGCGTTCCACATGGATTTGTCCGTTCCGCATCAGTTTTCCAAGATATTTAGATACCTCATTGAGATGCATGCCGAATACTTCGGAAATCTGTTCCGACGTGCACGGACGGCGTTTCAACATGGAAAAAATCGTCTCTTCGTTTGCCTGCACTTCTTTTATATGCTTTGAACTGAACTCGGCAATGATCTCCGCTTCCGGGTCAAACAAATGGGTCAGCGCTGTCATGCGTTCTTTGGACAGGGCCGTGGCAAATTCCTCTGCCGGAGGACGAACACTTGTATTCAGTTGAATGCGGTCCGGGTTGATTTGTTTTGCGCCGGCGGCAATTTTTTGGACATCGGCAGGCATTGAGTTCATTCCGCCGATCAGGAATACCTCCATCCATAATTTTCCTTTGAATTGGGCACGAAATGCCTTTTGGCCTTCAACCAATTGATCAAACTGCAATTGCGGATGAGGTCGGTTTACCCACCCATAGGAAATCTGGTTCCAGGCACTCAGGGAAACCTTGACCACTTGGGCATGAGCGGCCGCATCCCGTACTTCCGGAAGATGCAGCAGGGTACCGTTGGTTAAGAGCACGGCAGGAATTGTGGTGTTTGCACGGATGAATTCAAGCACTTCTCCAAAACGCGAATGGAGTGTCGGCTCTCCGGAACCGGAAAGGGTTATAAAGTCCGCTTCACCGTCTGTTTTCATCCAGTCTTCAAGTTCGGCAAGCACGGCCTCCGTGGGAACATATTCTTTGCGTGTGATCGTCTTTTTGAGGGTTCGTCCCAACTGGCAGAAAACACAATCAAGCGTGCATGTTTTGAAGGGAGTCAGATCGACGCCCAGCGATCGTCCGAAGCGACGCGAAGGAACCGGTCCGAATAAATAGCGATACTTTTTCTTCATGATTTTTTTCCGTTAATTAAGATAAACCGCCGATTTTCAGGCGGTTTATCTTATGGCATTACCCTGCCTTCAGGTACGCAGGGGGGTTACTCCATTGTTTTTTTCGCTTCGAGTTCAGCGATTTGTTTTTTGATCCCTTCAAGGGACTCTTCAAGATATTCCGCCTGGTTTTGAAGCGCTTCGTTTTCTTGTTGACGTGTTGGTGTCGCTCCATAAGGGCCTGCATACGGTGCGCCGTAAGCATGGCCATAGGCGGCTTGGGGAGGTGCCCAACGTCGGCCCCGGCCTCCCCGGAACCCCAAACCCAAACCGCGGCCGAAACCCCGTCCAAAAGCCGGACTCGCGAATGCGGGTGCCGAAGATCCGGCACAATAACCTGCCCCTCGTCCTGTCATGGGTCCCATTCCTGCGGGACCTGTTCCATCTCCACCTGGCATAATATCCTCCTTTCTTCTGGGTTGTGAAATTATTTATTTTTACAGCCTGTCTTTGCATCCCGGCATCCGGAAATTCGGGGTAGACAGGACCTCCTTTAGATAGGCTCGGAGTACCTGGTCCACCTTACCCCGCACAAACGGGATGATCCGGATACCGTAACCCTCTATCATATGGGCGAGCGGCTGTGAGACGGCACCACAGATCAAAATTTTTACACCCAGATCCGATAGCTTCGCGGCCCGCTTCATGGGCACCTCGGAAGAAAAAGGTTCATAGTATCTGCCGGTTACCACTTTGTTTTCAAGATCAGTGATAAGCAGCATGCGTGCGGAATCAAATACCGGAGAAATCCGATTCTCCCAAACGCTCAGAGCCACTCTCATTTCTGATTCGCCTCCTTTTGCTAAAAAGGATACAGCAACTTGTGTGCCAATATAAGATTAATTTCTTTGCTTAAATCTAAAATGATTTATTATCAGATATTTAAAAAAATATTGAGATAATAGAAAGGAAGAAAATCTATGGGATGAGTCGTATTGATGCGACTATATGCTTTGTCAGGGTCGCTTTTGTGAGACCCTGTGGAATTATTGCAGGGGCGAATAATTATTCGCCCCTACGGCGCTTATATATTAATCCCTTTCAATATGAGATCACCTTCATTAACACCAATATCCTTAGCGATCACATGGCACTTGACTTTTAACAGAAAGAATATGGGCCGTTTTTCATTGGAAAGGGCCTCATAATTTCCCTGTCCCTTGCTGATGATGAATTTTGAATTGTCATACACTTTCTTGAATTCCGCACTGCATGTATTCAGGATGGTTCCGGGCGCGTCGGTCCCGGATGATAATAGGGTTGCGACCTTGTCAATACCTGCCTGGACAGCGTCTTCATAGGTTGCATCATTAATGACAGGAACATTCCTGACGATATATGTGACAGGTTTTTTCATTTCCTCTATCAGAATTCTATCAAAAACACATTCCCCTGCATTATCACCAATGTATAAAATTTCATCGGTTTTATCCAAAAGGGTCCTGAATTTGTCGTAGTCGCATACTGCAAAATTATTTTTAAGTGCGTTGTCGATTTCTTCCCGGATATTGAAGCGCCTGTCAACACCAAAGTCTATAACATTTCCCGCAATGGCGATTCTTATGGCAGTAAGAAGTTTATCGTCGGACATTTCAACTTTCTTTTTTAAAGAAGGATATAATGCCATACATTTTTGGGTGCTTTCTTTCTTTATCTCTTTGTAGGGGTCGGGTTTTCCTGTAATCTCCCCTACCTTTCGGTATACTAATCGTCCGGTTTCCGGCGGGGTGTTTTCAAGGGGAATCTTGCCGATCATTCTTCCTACTTCATCCAATAGTTGTTTTATCTTTTCTTCATCATCAGTTGCAATTCGTCCCGCCCGGAGCGCTTGATTTAAAAAACAGGGCAGACAGTCAAGATAGGTTCGCATGTAAGTTCCTTGGTTTAATTTTGAAATTTGTGCTTTTACGGCAAAAATTTAAAAGAGCGTGAAGTGAATTTAAAAGAGCGTGAAGTGATCTAAGGTGCCTTTTTCAGGTTTATCGCATTTCAAATATCAAACGTGTTCCCACCTGACAGGGAAAACACTGTCCGGGGAAGGCCGCCCACAGCTCTGCCGTGGCTTTCAGACCGGTACAATGGGCCGGCCCCAGACGTTCAACCTCAAGCAGTCTGAAGCCATCAATTGTCTGATCTATACGTTCCCGGGAGGCCGATCCCAGATGCATGCCTCCCAGCACGGCATGGATGGGTCTGTTTTGTGTCAACTTTTTGATGTATCGGAGCGTATTAATCACACCGGCATGGGCACAACCCAGCAGCACCACCGTACCCTGAGACGATTCAAAGAAGATGGACTGATCATCAGGTAAAAGGTCCGGCTGCTGAAGTTTTCTGTCCAGGAAAAAGGGTCCGCCGGTATCTTCAAATTCGGTCTCCCTTGGAACTTGGCCGGTAACAAAAAGACCTTTGCAGATTTCCGTGGGTTTTTCCGTCCAAATCAATTTTTTTGTCCGGGAACGGATGCTCTCTTCGTCTGCATAGGGCATGCCGATGTACCGAATGGTTCCATCCTTGTCGTATGCGTATTTGGGTTGGAAGGCGGAAGGATGAACGTAAAGTGTGGGGTTTTTGGTCCGGGCCAACACGTATTCCAATCCGCCGGTATGGTCGTAATGCCCGTGGCTGAGTACAATGGTATCAACTTCTTTTAAGGGGAGCTGAAGTTTCTCTGCATTGTTGGCAAGGACATT
>JAFDHS010000139.1 GCA_019308655.1 Deltaproteobacteria bacterium | reverse complement strand
AAGGAGATGTATAATCATGGCTACAAATTTGGCAATTGACGATTCTTTGATTGAAGAAGCTAAAAAGATCGGCGGGCATAAAACCAAAAAGTCGGTTGTTACCGAAGCGCTTAAAGAATACATCCAGCGACGAAAACAACTTGAAATCATAAAGTTATTCGCTAAAATTGACTATGATTCCGATTTTAATTACAAGGAGCAGCGTAAGATCCCGTGAAAATTTTGGTTGATACTTGTATTTGGTCTTTAGCACTTCGTCGGAATCATAATCGTCCCGATCCGGCCGTAGATGAATTGCAGGAGCTTGTAAACGAGTACAGGGTTCAAATGATCGGCCCGATACGCCAGGAAATTTTATCCGGTATTAAATCAGATGCTCAATTTGAAAAGCTCCGTGAAGTCCTTAGAGCTTTTCCTGATCTTCACTTAACAAGCGACGATTATGAGTGCGCGGCCAGGTTATTCAATCTGTGCCGGAGAAAGGGTATTCAAGGATCAAATACGGATTTTTTAATTTGTGCCGTTGCGGTCCGTCATGGGCTGCCTGTTTTTACGAAAGATAATGATTTTAAATTATATCAAAACTGACATTGAGCAACCTACTTTGTCTGAAATTTTATTTACTTGGCATAATTTTTGATTTACTTTAATTTCAACAGATTACGAATTTAAAGCAATTTTTTAAATTTTGATAATTTTATGCCCAAGGCAGATGTCATTGTTTGGAATTTAGCGATCAGAAATACAAATTTTTAAAGCATATTATCAATTTGACTAACTATTTGTTTTTATTTGAAATAAAAATTCGTGCCATTTTAAATAAAAAAACCAAAACTGACCTGCTCAATGTCAGTCAAAAGCATATTAAATTAGAGTTTCACCAGACCATAAGATAGTTTACAGTATCTTTTAATCAGCAGCCCGGCTTTCCCAAAGTATGAGAAATTGCTTAGTCAATAATAAAGGTTTGACCCTATTCACGAGAATTCATGTCTTGCTTTTTTCGGATACTGTGTATTATTGATAGTATTTAAACAGTATTTAGTGACATGTGCGAGACTATCGTAAAGAGCCTGACAGACAGACGATCTAAGGTTTATGAATTCATTGTCGCATGGCAGATGGACAACGGTTACTCACCGACACAGGCGGAAATACGACGTAACCACTTCGGATTTGGCGGCCTTAATGCCGTGTGTCGTTCCTTGGACGCTACCGGGGAGTTGTACGAATCAGGAATAATCGGTGTTGCTCATGAATGTTGAAAACACAGTCAAAGCCTTTGGGTGTAACGATGTCGTACTATTTGACGACGAACCGACTCCCAGGCATTTGGACTACCTTGATCTGTTGAAAGTGTCCGGTCACGGGAGCCTGAAAGTCGATGCAGTTGCCGAATTCCAGTCCAGACCTCTGCTTTACATTGTATCGGGTAATCAGATACGGAATATTGACGACAAAAAAATCTTGGATTTGCAGTGCCTTCTGGCTAACCGGGGAGAGAGAGCATATCTCGGCGTTCTGAGTCCTGGTGAATTGAATGTGTATCCTATCAACTTGAACCGTTCCGTTCTGGCTCAAGGATGCAAAACGACCATCAAACAGGAATCTTCAGAAGCTCCGCTGTTTTTTCAGGGTCTCGTGAATGGCGTTTTCACCATGAAAGGCCAGCCTGAAGCTCCTGACTATGTGTTCAAGACAATTCATGAGCTGATGACCCGCTCTTCGAAAATTCTTATAGGAAAATACGACCTCAACCCTCTGGATATCCTCTCATTCCTTGGCCGGGCATTGTTCTTCCGTTTCCTGTGGGACCGTAGGGTAATTCGGCAGCGTGAGCTTCATTCCATGTGTCCACAAGCAAAATCGCCTGCTGACTGCTTTCACAATGTTGAGAACTCCGTCGCAACATGCCGGTGGCTTGACGAAACCTTCAACGGCGATTTGCTTCCGTTCTCCAGCGGCTATAGAGACGTATTCAGGCACGCAAATGAACAGACGGACGGCAAATTATTTCTCCATCTGCAAGCCATTCTTGAAGGATGGGAGCATGTAGGAAAGGAAGCTTTTCAACTTCTGATTGATTGGGGCGATCTTGACTTTGCTCACATCCCCATCGGCGTGCTCAGTCAAGTATATGAAAATTTCAGTAAAGTATGGGATTCTCAACAGAGAGAACAGACAAGTGTCTACTATACACCTAAAAACATTGCGCGCTACCTCGTGGACGATGCATTTGAAGGTGTCACCGAAAAGAAAGATGCTCAAATTCTTGACCCAAGTTGCGGCGCCGGGATTTTTCTTGTTCTGGCGTTCAGGAAGCTTGTTGCCGCCCGCTGGGAACATGATGGTAAGCGACCTGACACCAAGACGATTCAGTCCATTCTCTACAATCAGCTTTGTGGTTTTGATGTCAGTGAGTCCGCCTTGCGGCTGGCAGCATTGTCACTTTACATTACCGCCATCGAACTTAATGGAACGCCTCGACCTCCAAAGAGCCTGAGGTTCCCGGCACCGCTTCAGGGCATAGTGCTGCATAATCACAGACGACCTGAAGAACATGCGGCCAAGGGTTTTGTGCTGGGCAGCTTACGTTCGGATCTTTCCAAAGACTTCAATGGCCGTTTCGATATGATCATCGGTAATCCACCCTGGAGTCGCCTGAAGGGAGGCACCCAAGAGAGCAAAGCACTCAATGACGTATTCACCGAGTTGACGCGTCAGATTCTTAGAGATCGTGGGCTTGAAGATATTGCACAGACGTACCGCAACCCTGACAACAACCCGGACCTGCCGTTTTTGTGGAAATCGATTCAATGGGCCAAACCGGAAGGTATTATCGCCATGGCACTGCCTGGGCGAATCTTTCTCAAGCAGTCAAAACCCGGCATCCGTGCGTTTAATGCGATACTAAAAGGGATTGAAATTACAGGGATACTGAATGGATCAAACCTATCGGATAGTGCGGTATGGCCGGGTATGAATCAGCCTTTCATGCTCTTTTTCGCACGTAATCGTGTGCCCGCCGCTAACCACCATTTTCATTTTGTTACGCCTCATTTTGAACGACGTCTGAATGACAAAGGGCGCATCCGTATTGATTATCAATCCGCTCAGCCGGTAGCTGCTATCAAGGCCGTTAAAGATTCACGGCTGCTGAAAACGCTGGCGGTAGGAACTGCTCTTGATGTGGAAGTGGTCCGTAAACTTGATGACTTGGAGTGGCCTACTGTTAAGTCGTATTGGAAAAGCCAGGGGCAGTACTCGGGAAGAGGATATGACTTGTCGCCCAAACAGTTGGTTCAGGGTGATGCCCGCTTCATGATTGGATTGCCGGATTTTATTCCACCATCAAATGGAGAGTTCTCAGTTGATGTGTCATTACTGCCTAAGTTCAAGCGTTCAAAGGCGCATATGCCAAGGCGCATGGAATTGTATACTCCGCCACTGCTTATTGTGCCGCAATCTCCAGGAGCCTCCTCTACTTCAGTCAAGTCGTATCTTTTTCATGAGGCTATAGTCTTCAGCCAGTCATATTATGGGTTCTCTGCACATGGCCTTTCTGATGTCTCACCTATTGCCCTTCTTCATCTGCTTACGCATTCGGAGTTGTTCAGGTATCATGTTCTGGTAACCTGTTCCAGGATGGGAGCGGAGCGACGGGCTATGACAAAATCAGACCTTGAGAATTTTCCGTTCCCAACAATTGATGTATTATCCAAGCGGCAACGACAACGCGCCGTGAAACTGTCCAGTCAGCTTCCGAAAACCTTGGAAGGCAATCAACGACTTCATTTTTGATCTCTACGGTCTGGATGAGTATGACCGCCAGGTTGTGAAAGATACGCTTGAAGTAGCTGCGCCCTTCAAGGAGGCACGTGATCGTGCTAATCGTGCCCCAGGGGAAAATGACCGCAATGCGTTCTATGCTGAACTTCAACGATTACTCGCCCCATCTTTCGATGTTAGCCATGAAACGGTATTGATCGATGAACTTGAGATTACGAAGCAGGATTTTCTTTCTTCCTGGCATTTTTTTGCTGTTTATTCGCCATTCACTTCCGCAAATATGACGCCGGCGGCACAAAAAAGACTGATTTCTCAAATCATCGAAGAAGCCGACAAAACAGGGTGTAGTCGAGTCATTCTTCACGGAAAGGGGCGGCTGCTCGTAGGGGTCATTAGCCAATATCGTTATTGGACGTTAACCCGTGCCCGCCTGTGTGCTCTGGACATTCTGCGCCATCATCTTGATGCGTTCCCCATAGGGAGAAACTGATGGCGGTAGGTTTTTTTACCCAAGGTATAGATTACACATTACCTCACCCGCCAATCTCACAGCGTATCGTCCTGCTTCTTTGCAAGGTAATCAAAAGGGCCTGGCAGTTACTTGAAGAAAACCCACCTTCCGGCTTTCTTCTACAATCCGCAGATGAAGATACCATTACTCAGGTGCTGGTTGAAATCATTGAAAACCGTTTGCGAAAAAACGGTGATGTTGATGGCTTCAACTGTGCCCTGTTTGGCAAAGTGAGCCGTGAACCTAAGATTACAAACGTTGACAAAAAACACCCCGACAAAATGCCTGATATCTTCTTCGATCTAAAACGGGACCAACTGCCGATTTTCAGTGATCAGGATGGCCTCTTTGTGGAATGTAAACCCGTTGACGGTAAACACCCAATTTTGTCCTGCTACTGCAAAAAAGGGCTGTTACGGTTCGTTAACGGTGACTATGCCTGGGCCATGCAAAATGCCCTGATGGTCGGATATGTAAAGCATCCTTATTCATTTGTAAAGCTGGCATCTGTTCTTGATGACGGCAAAAAGAGTGCCGCCCTGAAGACAACTAACCATTCTGCAGTTGATGAATATGCGATCTACCGTTCAACTCACAAAAGAGAATTTGAGTGGCCGGAAAGTTGTGGCCAAGCTTGCCCGATAACGGTATCACACCTTTGGCTATCGCTGTAAGGGACTCGGCACGAATAAATTATCCCTTTCCAAAAATTTAATGAAAATTATCTGGGTATCATTTACAATCCTGCTTTTCCGGATATCCTGACCGTCACTGAAAAAAAGCTGCTTAAACTCTTAAACCAATATGCTTTCATGGATGGTAAATGTTATCCCAAACAAAGCACCCTGGCTGCTGAACTCGATTGTACCTCCAGGCAAATCAGACGCTTGATCAAAAAACTTGAGCGGTTTATCGAAGTTGAACGTCCGGGCCTGGTCGAACGACACATTTTCAAGCAAAGCTGTCATTATTTTTTCCTCTGGCATCCCGTCTACGAAACGTTCATGTCCGCTGAAATGTTCGGTGAAAAAGCCCCTGGTTCCTTTTATATAAATCAACAAATCTTAAAAGCTCCGGCAGCACCGACCGGTTTTGAAAATCTCTGCAATCAGATCGATCGGTACCCTACCCGATTCAACCCGGCCGCTTTTATCGGCAAGTACATCAAATTGTTTCCTGCCGATGCCGTCAGGGAAGCCCTGCAAGCCCTCTTGAAAAAACTATCATCCGGCGTTGATAAATGCTTTGAAGTGTGGGGGTATGCCATTGCCGTTATTAAACGTATCGGCCCGAACTATAACGAGGCCGAACACATCAGGGAATCCCGGCAGTTCAAGGAGGAACTGCCAACCTTTGAAGAACTGGAAGCCGCAATGATTGAAGGTCACATTGCCGAAGATGACGTTGAA
>JAFDHS010000138.1 GCA_019308655.1 Deltaproteobacteria bacterium | reverse complement strand
AATGTTGCAGCCATCACGGCTGTCCAGGCATAACAAGGAGGTTTTGGGATGAAAATTTTGGCGCTTAATTGCGGTAGCTCTTCAGCGAAATATCAATTATTTGACTGGGAAAAAAAAGAGGTCATCGCAGTAGGACTGATAGAGAGAATCGGAATTGGAGATTCATTTATTTACCATGAAATTCCTGCAACCGACAAGGATTTTAAAATAGAACATGAGTGTGACAATCATGAAGTCGCCATCGAGCTGATTATAAAAACGCTTACGACCGGAGAGAGTTCCGTAATCAAGAGTATGGAAGAGATTTCAGCCGTCGGACATCGCGTAGTTCACGGCGGTGAAAAATTCAACCACAGTGTTTTGATCAACGATGACGTCATTAAAGCCATTGAGGATGTCTCCCACCTGGCCCCTTTACATAATCCGCCCAATCTGGTTGGAATAAGCGCTGCAATGCACGCACTTCCTAAAGTCCCCCATGTGGCTATTTTTGATACGGCTTTCCATCAATCAATGCCGGCAATGGCATATATGTATGCAGTTCCCTACGAATGGTATGAAAATCAATCGGTCAGACGCTATGGTTTCCATGGAACAAGCCATTTATATGTTTCAAAGCGGGCAGCGGCACTTTTAGGAAAAGATGCAAACGAATGCAACATCATCACACTCCACATCGGAAACGGCGTATCCTGTTGCGCCATTAAAAATGGAGTTTCCGTAGACACGTCAATGGGTCTTACCCCCCTTGAAGGCGCCATAATGGGAACCCGGTCCGGTGATATGGATCCGGCAATCCCCCTGTTTATGCAGCAACAGCTGAACGTAGACGCTAAGCAAATGGACAGCCTGTTAAATAAAAAATCCGGTCTCCTCGGTATTACCGGACAATATACTGATCGTCGTGATGTATTGGGAGCCTCTGAAAAAGGTGATCAGCGTTCTACCCTGGCCATTGAAATGGAAACCTATCGTCTTCGAAAGTATGTCGGCGCATACGCTGCGGCACTGGGTAGAGTAGATGCCATCGTTTTCACTGCAGGTGTTGGAGAGAATGCAGGTGCGATTCGACAAAAAACTCTCGAAAATCTGGAAGAATTAGGCATCAAGATCGATAAAGACAAAAATTTAAGTACCTTCAGTAAACACGGTGAAACGGAAATTTCAACCCCGGATTCCAAAATCAAGGTTTTCATGATCCCGACAAATGAAGAGCTGGTATTTGTTGAAGACGTGGCTGCTATTTTAGAGAATAAATACGAGGATCATACAAAATATCCTTATACATTCCTGAAATAAAGCTATCTACTGAAAGCGTCTCCTCCTCATGAGACTTGGTAGACCGGGCCGTTGCAAGAGTGCTTTTTTGCCTCCGAACAATGGCCCGGAACCGCCATGTTATGCCATCAGCTTTTTTGTGAGATTATTTAAAAGCTCCCAGCCTTGACCTAAAGAGCCTATCTCAACGTATTCCTCCTCACTATGATATCTTCCACAGCGACACAGTCCCATACAGATCGACGGCCAACCTGCAGAAAGCGGAATATTGATATTGGTACTGCGAGTTGAACAAGAAGGGTTTTCCCCTTGCTCTACCAGCAGGCGGTAAATAATCGGCTCGATTCTTTCCGGATGAACCGCCTGAGCAGCCGGGCGCTCCCCAATGATTTCATGACAAACAGATACGCCCTTTTGCCCTTTGATCTTTACCAGCAAATCAGAAAGCGCATGGGCCATCTTGTCCAGCATCTCCGGAAAGGGACTGCGGAACTCAAATGCAGCTTCGGCAAAACGGGCAATGGAATTGATCCCCTCCCCTCCTCGGATTGATCCAATATTGAATGAAATTATTTTTTGGTTTTCTGAGGCAATGTTAATGCATGCATCTTTCAAAAAGGACAGAAGACCAATGATCTGTTCTATTGCATTGGGAGAACCGAAATCATCCCAACTATGCCCTCCGGGGCATCTGACTTTAACACAATACCTCCTGGACCCTAACCCGGTGATGGAATATTCTTCAAAGGAGAGATCAAAAGCAATGAAAAGGTAAGGGGGAATGGGATGATCCTTTACCACCCGACGCACACCTTTCAAGTTTCCTGAACCTTCTTCACCCACCGAAAACAAAAGTTTAAGGGGTCGTTTTAACAAGATACGCTCTGTTGTTACACGCTTTGCCAAAAATGCCAGCATGGCTACAGCGGTGAGATTATCCCCCACCCCCATACCGATCAGGTTCTCTTTTTCACAGCGTACCTCCGGCACATACCCCCGTTCCACCACGTCGATATGTGCGTCATAAACCACGGCATCACACCAGTCCTCATTGATTTCGTCACGTCCCAAAGATACCCACAGGTTGTCCGCCGGATCGGTCTCGGTCGGTACACCGGCATCATTCAGAAAAGATTCCAGCAACAAACGCCTCGGTTTTTCCTGAAGGCTCGGCCCTGGCGTTGTCGCCAGATCAGTTAAAAATTGCATAAAGTCTTTTAATGGTAAAGATCCAAGCATAACTGTTTTAGACCTCTTTCAATATATCGTCTACAATCTGCAAAAAAACAGATATCCCCGTGGATATAAGTCCATCTGGAAAATCATAATTGGAATTGTGAAGTTGAGGAGAATCCTCTCCCGCGCCCAGGCCGAACATGGCACCTTTAAATTGTGAAGTAAAATTCCCAAAGTCTTCCGACCACCTGAAAGGACGTTTTGTCCTCACCACCCCCATACCAATGGCATGGGCAGCGTTTTTAACCCTCTCGAAGGCTTTGTCATGGTTGATACCGGCAGCGAACTCGTCTCTCCAACTGATCTCATGGCAAAGTCCGTTTCCCCATGTAGATTCTTTAACATGTCGGATAGCATTTTTAACAAGTAAGGTCATGTTGTCATCGGTTTCAGTTCGCAGCGTAGCCATTATTTGTGCATCTCCCGGTGCTGTTCCGAAAGCGGCTTTTCCCAAACGGGCATAAACAACCGTTACCAGACTGAAAAAATGATTCGATCAGCTTTGATTTATGCATGATTTTCACTCAAGCGGACTTGTCTTCTTTTAACTTGAGGACCTCTTCATAGACCTTGCTTTTGGGAAGACCGTATTTTTTCGATAGATCCTTTGCAAGTAAAGAGGGTTTGATCTGTTTGCTTTCAAGGGCTTTGGCTATCTCGGTGCGCAGGCTTTCAATGGAGAGCCCGGGTGTTTTTTCAGGCCGGCCGAGGATGAGTGTCAACTCTCCTTTTACTACAGGCCTGGCCTTGAGTATATCGAGAATTTCAGACAAGGTGCCCCGTACAAATTCTTCGTAAAATTTGGTCATCTCACGGGCCAGGAGAGCGGGTCTGTCTCCCATAACGTCGATAATTTCCTCGATAAAGCATAAAATTCGCTTTGGAGACTCATAGAATATGATTGTTCTGGTTTCCTTGGCCAGTTTTTGAAGCTGATCATGCCGTTTTGTTTTTTTTCTTGGCGGAAAACCGATAAAAACAAAGGAATCGGTTGGAAAGCCCGATACACTGAGAGCGGTTACGGCAGCAGATACCCCAGGAACAGGTATGAGCGTAATATTGTTTGCTATGGCCTCTTTTATAAGGCGATATCCCGGGTCGGAGACAAGGGGAGTCCCCGCATCGGAAACAAGAGCAATAGATGAGCCTTCTTTAAGTTTTTTAATCAGAACAGGGGTACGCTCTTCTTCATTGTGTTCGTGGTAGGAGAGCAGATGAGCTTTTATATGGTGATAAGAAAGGAGTCGGCCTGTATTCCTGGTATCTTCAGCAGCAACAAAATCCGATTTTTCAAGAATATTTAAAGCCCTGAGGGTGATATCCTCCATATTCCCGATGGGGATGGGAGTAGCCACCACGTAAAGTTTGCCCGTCATTTTATTAAGATCAAAGGAGTTATGCAGCGGTTCATTTGTAGGCCAATTCAAAGGCATTCTTGATAATCTCCAGACCAAAAGAACCTTTTCCGGCAATAATAGAGACAACATCAAATCTGGCTTTTGAATTGCTCTGTTTTGTACTTTTGAGATAGTAAAGGGCAACCATGGAAATTTTCTTTTGCTTTTTATAGGTTACGGCAAATTTGGGACTTCCGAAGTTATTGGATTTTCTGGCCTTGACCTCGACAAAGACGATTGTGTCCTTATCCTTTGCAATAATATCGATTTCCCCCAGCTTTGTACGATAATTCAGCTCAAGAATGCTGTATCCCTGCTTTTTAAGGCGGTCCGCAGCGATGGATTCACTTTTTCTGCCGAATTGC
>JAFDHS010000137.1 GCA_019308655.1 Deltaproteobacteria bacterium | reverse complement strand
GAAGATTTGCAATATCAAGCATCCGTGACCCCGTATTTTTTTATCAATCGTTCTCCTGTTTTTGATACGGCAGGAATGAATCCGGCCCTTTCAAAAAAGGACTGTCCTTGCTCCAATAAAATAAAATTCACAAAATCTTCCGCCAGGTCTCTGTTTTTGGCCCATTTCATGACGCCGATAGTAAATGGAACCGGCGGACCCGGTATGAATTTTTCCGGAATGTCTATCACATCAAGTTTGTTCCTGAATTCGGGCAGACAAGTCAATCGGGCTTCTGCAACGGCAACATCTCCCTTACCGTTTACTAAATAGGGAATGACTCTCTGAACGCAGTCTCCTCTGACAATTGCATTTTTTTCAGCACCTTCCAGTACCCCGGCTTTTTTCAATATTATTATTGAAGCTTTTCCGCCGGGCGCCGATGCATCGGGTGACAGAACAACCCGGACGCCCGGCCGGGCCAGATCTTCAATGCGTTGAATGTTTGCAGGGTTTCCCCGGGGAGTGACCAAAACGTATCGGGTAAAGCAGAGAGGTTTAAAATAAAGCATTTTGCCCCGGGCTTTTAATTTTCGGGCCAGTTCGAGAACCCGAGGGGCAAATACCTCGGTTTGGGCACTACCCAACAATGATTTGCCCAGGGCAGCGGCAAAGGCGCCGGTGTAAGCGATAGATGTGCCGCTGATTTCTTTATAGCGGCCATTGGCCGGTATAAAGGCTTCGGCCAGTCCACCGCAAGACCATACTTGGAGGGTTTCATTTTTGAACGCTTCGCCCAGTGCAGCAGATCGGCCGGCCGGCGTACCGGTGATTGCCAGCCCGGATGTTTTCAGAAATGTCCGCCGGCTCAGCCCGTTAGAATCTTTTTTCATGAATATATCCCCGTTCCGGAAAGAAGAAAAATTTAATTCTAAAATAGCTCCTTATTATTCCTAGTCAAATTGATATTCTGAATAGAATGTTAAGGTTTGATTGATAAAATTGATAAGAAATTCCGCAATCCGGGGAATCTGCAAAAGAGATGACCCAGAGAATAACCTTGCGCATTGCGCAATACGCTGTATGATATGTTTATGGTCAAATCATTCAAGCATAAAGGATTGCGCAGATTCTTTGAAACTGGCAGCGTAGCAGGTATTCAACCTGGGCATAAACAAAAATTACGACTTAGACTCACCGCTCTTGATACTGCAACTTGCATTGAAGACATGAATACCCCAGCTTGGCGGCTTCACAGTTTAAAAGGCAGTCGGCAAGGATTATGGGCCATTGATGTGAGTAAAAACTGGCGCATCGTGTTCAAGTTTCAAGACGGCAATGCCTATATTGTAGATTATGAGGATTATCACTAATGTCTATGTATAACCCACCCCATCCCGGGGAATTTATCAAAGAAGTATATTTGGAACCACTGGGGGTATCGCCCCGTAGTGTTGCCTTACGCCTTAAGGTTTCGCCTTCAACTTTTTCGCGGCTTATCAAAGGCCAAAGTTCTATCAGTCCTGAAATGGCCTTACGCCTGTCCAAGTGTCTTGGGCGCACGCCTGAAAGTTGGCTTCTCATGCAGGACAATTATGACCTGTGGCAGGCTAAAGAGAGGATTGACCATTATGACCTGTGGCAGGCTAAAGAGAGGATTGACCTGACAGGAATAGAGCCTTTGACAGTAACGGCTTAACCATTATAATCATCCCAAGCTAAATGCCGAATTCCGGGTAGAGTAGAGGGCAGGCTGGGCCTGCCCTCTACTCTACCCGGAATTCATGATTATAAAATGTTAACAAATTGAAGCAAATAAAAAAGCCACGCCCGGAAAGGACGTAGCTTTAGCTTGCTGCTCGTGGAGAATGGCTAAGCGCAAGTCATATCATTTATAGCTTTTTTAACTAGTGCAGCGTCAAGTCTAAAAATCAGGGTTGAGTATAACATAATTTATTAACACACGTGCAAATTGAAGTTTGTTTACCCTAAAAGTTAGCTATGACAGTGCACTAGGACAGGAACCGTCTCTTTCCCGATCGCCGTTTCCGCCGCCTCTTCTGTTACCTTTTCCGTTCTGATTTGCGGCCATATCAAATGCTGCATCCTGGTTTATGACGATACTTTGACAAGAGCGGTCTTTTTTCTGTTCGCCTTTTCCATCACCTTTTCGGTGGTGATTAGCGGTCATAGAAAATCCCGTACCTTGGTTTATGACAAGACTTTGACAGGTGCCGTCCTTTTTCGGATCGCGTTTTCTGTCACCTTTTCTGTCCTGATTATCGGCCATATCAAATCCTGCATCCTGGTTTGTGATGAGATTAAGACAGGAGCCGTCCTTTGTCTTGTCAGGATCTCTGTCTCTTTTTCTTTCTTGATCCGCAGCCAATGCCATACTGACGCTAAAAATACATGCCATAAGAATCGTCAAACTGACTTTTACAGTTTTCATCATTTTAATTTCTCCGTAACTTTTTGTTTTTTTACCAAATACAAACATTAAAAACTCCATAATGGGGACCAGTTTTGCCCGGCACCCATACCTGTTCAATGAACCTCCTTACCTCCTTTCCTTTTAGTTCCCTGAAGATTTTACAGATATATTATCGCAAATGCCATCTTCGTTCAGGTCTACAAAGTTTGGTCCTGCATTTTTCGTTGTATTGATCGGTCCACTTCCGTCTCTGACACCTCTTCCTTTGCCGCGGCCTGAATAGGCTCTGCATCTTGTATAATCACGGATACCGTCTCCGTTGTTATCTACGGAGTTAAGGTTTTTGCCGGACTTGCAAACTGAACGGCATCCATTACCATTTCCCTTACCGCCGCCTGCATAGGCAAGAGAAAGACCCATCAGAAAACATGAACACACAACGGCCATTTTGAATAAACTTTTCATTTTTATATCCTCCTTATGGTATTTCGCCGTCTTTTGCTTGTAATACGTAAAGGTGATAATTTTTCTTTCATTTTTTTGCTTAAAAAAAAAGGACAACTCAAAATGAGTTGTCCTTTCTATTAGTCAGGGCCTTTTGAAAAACTGATAAATCAGCGAAATTTATACTGACATCTTCGTCCTTCCCATGGCCTTATTTCATCCGCGACAAATAAATTTTTATTTTCCCTATGGCAAATAATTTTTATCTTGAGATTCTCGGCAGGCGTAAGTCCGCCCCTCCAGGTTGCATGGGTAATATCAATCAATACGTTATTGCCATACAGATCTTCAATTTGTATTTTTTGCTCGGAAATAACTTTGTTGATTTTTCCGGCAAGCAGACCATGCTCGGGTGACATCCATACTTTATGTTTGTGCTCCTGCATTGCTTTGTAAAAAGGGACTTTATCATTAAATATTGTTTCTATTCTCTCCGGCGCACCGGTTAAAGAACAGAGTCCTCCACCTATAATTGAAAGGATGACGCTTCCTGAAACAATCCACAGGGTGTTGTATCGGTAGCCTTGTTCCGTATGACGAAAGTAATAATAAGCAAATCCTGTAAATCCTGCCATAAACACCAGCCAGAAACACGGAATGGTTAATAAAATAAATTCCAACAAACTGTGTCTGAGGTGTTGATACAGGTCCCATTCGGCATACCTTAACTGAAAAAGTGCCATACCGGCTGCAATACTTCCAAACAGGACCGAAAGAGAAAAAAAACTCCATATTATGGAACGCTTAAAAATAAAACAGCATTTTGGATAGGGGCGTACATTCTCTTGTTTGATTCTCTGCAGTATATTTTTACTTATGTCCGTCATGTTAAAATTTATCCACTCAGTTCATATTTTACGGCCAATTTTTTAAATTTTGATTTTGCCCGGTTTACAAGGGTTGCAATAGTTCCCTGAGGCTTTCGAAGAATATCGCTTATCTCTTTATAACTCTGATCTTCAAAGTAACGAAGAATAAGTATTTCCCGATATTTATCCGGAAGTTCGGCGAGGGCCGTTCTTATTGTTTCAGTCTTTTCTTTTGATATGTATTTTTCATGGATATCAAAGGTATCATAAATGAGTTCCGTCAGGCCATTATCATCATTTCCCATGTCCAAACTGATTGTTTTTGAATGAGATTTGTTTTTACGGTAATTATTGATCACTTCATTATGCGCAATTCGATAAATCCAGCTTGAAAATGATAATTTAGGGTTAAAACCGTTCAGGTTTTTATATACTTTAATTAATATTTCCTGAAGTATATCTTCTGACTCTTCCTGGTTTATATTGGCTATCTGCTTAATATAACGTAATATCTTAGCCTCATATCTTTTCATCAGGCAATAGAAGCTCTTTTCATCTTTCAATGAAAGCGGAACCAATTGCTCGTCCGTCAGGCTTTTATATCTTATCATAATTTCAATTCAGATAAACTTCGCAAGGATTCTCCTCATTTTAATGCCGGGTAGTTGACGTGGCATGTCGTCGTAAATAATAGAAGATTAGCGTTTTCCATTATTAACAAAAAATGTTTAATATTACCAATAGTACCTCCCTTTTCCGGTTTGTCCGGGGCAGGATTAAAAATCACAATGATATGAAAGCGGGGTGGGAACCAATGAATAACACAAACACTTTTGACGAAAGAGCACTCGATCGGTACGGTCTATCGTTCGGTGATAAGGCACACCGGCCGGCGCAGGGAATATCTGGAATTCGTCCGTGATTTTGTCAATATCCTTTTTCGTTAAATAAGAATCATGGATTAATCAACATGGACCACGCCGTACACAACAAAATCATCTCTTTTATCTGGTCAATCGCGGATGACTGACTGCGGGATGTAAAAGGGGTTATGAGAAATTCTCTATGCGCATCGATATTTCAATCCTGAAGAAGCCATTTCCAGACCGGGAGCACAGAAATATTGTTTTCTATTGTGCTTTCATCATCCCAGGTGACAATTGTCCCTGATGGAATAGAAAGCTCTTCCATGGCAACCGTAAGCCCCCGTAGTTCTCTCTTAAAGGTTTTCTTGCCGGATATATCCCAGCTCACTTGAATAAGCTCTGCTTTACGTGATATTTTATGCCGGGCAAAGAAGTCGGTTTCATATCCTTGTCGGGTATTGACGTACTCCACATCATAACCCTTCCGGCGCAGGTGCATAAACACCATATTTTCCAATAACGGACCATTATCCGATGAATTGCGAAAGGTCATGGCATTCAAAAGCCCGGTATCAATTGAATAAATTTTAACCGGGTTTACCATTCTTGCTTTTTCGGAACGACTATGGATGGGAACTCTGTAAAACAGAAAAGCATCTGCCAGATAATCAAGGTATTCATACAGGGTGTTTTTGGAACATTTGACCGACATGCTTTTCATGGTGTTGTAAAATTTGTTTATACTGAATTTCTCACCGGATGAATTCATAATATGACGTACCAGATATTTGAGCACCTGGATATTGGAAATGTTGTGACGTTCTATTATGTCTTTCAATAATACTGAATCGATATATCCCTGCAGGATCTCAATCCTGATATTACGTTCCTGATCCTGAACTTCAGGAAACCCGCCAATTTCAAGATAGTTTTTTACAGCTTTACGTAAAACAGAGACATTTTTTAACCCGAATGTTTTGGGCTTGTCTGAAAACAACCCATGGTATTTCAAGTATTCCTGAAAGCTGAAA
>JAFDHS010000136.1 GCA_019308655.1 Deltaproteobacteria bacterium | reverse complement strand
GACAGGGTAATATTGCCGGTCATCTGAAAAAAAGGCTCGAGGGGAATATCATCGTATCCCAGCCCCAAAGATGAAAAAGCCTTGAAAGCCATGATAAAAAAGAATTTTGGAAAGACGCCGATCAGAGCACAGGCACCGGCCAATACAACCATAGGCCCGAGCATCATCGGTTCTTTTTCATCCGGGTTTTCAGGCAAAGCGCTTCGGGGTTCCCCCTGGAATACGACACCCAGAACCTTTGTGAAACATGCCAGCGCAAGGCCTCCGATAACAGCCAGGCTGATAATTGCAAGGTGACTCAATATAAATGCGGTTTTGTCCAGGCCCACGCCTTTAAAACTACCGACGTAAATAAAAAACTCACTCACAAAACCGTTAAAAGGTGGAAGACCTGAAATGGCCAGAGATCCGATGAGGAAGGTAATACCGGTAATTCTCATTTTTTTAAGAAGACCGCCCAGAGCATCAATGGAGCGCGTTCCTGTTTTTTGAATGACGATACCGGCTCCCATGAAGAGGAGCGACTTAAAAATGGAATGGTTCAGCACATGGAGCAGTCCGCCGGAAAATCCAAGCACTGTCATAAGCGGATTGCCTGATGACACACCGATCATGCCGATACCGATACCAATCAGAATGATCCCGATATTTTCAACACTGTGGTAGGCCAGAAGCCGTTTAAGATCATGCTGGCCTATGGCATAGACGACACCCAGGATTCCGGAGATCATACCGGCGATAACGACAATTTCACCGAACAAGGGGGTATACAGCCCCAGTATGGCGTACATTTTCACGATACCGTAAATGCCTGTTTTGATCATAACGCCGGACATAACGGCTGATATATGACTTGGGGCCGCCGGATGAGCATGAGGCAGCCAGACGTGAAAAGGGAAAACGCCGGCTTTTGACCCAAACCCTGTGAAAAAAAGTATGAAAACAAGAATTTTTGCTGAATCGGGCAGAGCAGCGGCGGCTGTGAAATCAAAGCTGCCGGTATAACCGTACATCACACCGAAGGCGGCAAAGATAAACATGGCGCCGACATGGGAAAAAACAAAATAGAGATATCCCGATCTGCGGTTCTCAGGAGATTCATGGTTGTATATGACCAGGAAAAAAGAAGACAGAGACATGATTTCCCAGGTCAGCATGAATGTAATCATATTGCTCGCCGTGACCACCAGCGCCATGGATGCAACAAGCAGACTGAAAAACAGATAACTGAAAGCTGTTTTCAAGGTTTTTTCAGTCTTGTTCATATAATGGAAGCTGTAAATAGCGGCCGGCATGGAAACGGCAAATATTGTGGCAAGAAAAAAAGCCGACAGACCATCTGTTCCGAATGACAGTGAAAACGTGTTGAGATACTTAAAAGAAACAACACCCTGCCCCGGATGAAACAACCTGGAAACGGCATGGATCAATCCGACAAAACAGCCGGCGCTGATGCCAAGGACACCCACAACTTTCATCCGGATAAATTGCTTCCGGAAAATAACGGCCAGAATGCCCCCGGAGACAATTATCATTATAGCTGAGAAAAAAAGAACCATGACCTCCCTTTCTACTTTTAAATTTCAAGGAATCAAACCTGCTGATAGTGAATTTATTCGAAAGTGTATTAGCAAATATTATGCCAGGTGCAGGTAGAGAAAAGCAGGCGGCAATACAAGGGGATAGATCCGGTCGGTAAGACCTTTAGGAAAAAACCTGATATGGGATTCTCATCGGGGCAAAATGCCCCACAGTGGAAAATTGCCCCAATCCCAAAGCGTTATCGATATCGCTTCAGGGGCAACGTGTTTATTCTTACATTTGAGAATTTGAGAAATGAATGATTGGATGGCAAAACTTAATTGATTCCGGGATTTTTCTGTTTTATCCAACCCCGAATAACTGAAGTTTTCGATAAAGCGTTTTTCGGTCAAGCTTCAGAATCTTTGCCGTTAGCGTCCGATTGCCGCCCGTTGTTTTCAGAACATGGAGTATATAACGGCGTTCTACTTCCTGCATGGGAATAAGTTCCGTGGGATTGTGGGTTCCGGATAAAATCGGTTCGTCCTGATACGTGCAAATTTTCCTGGGAAGATCTTCAGGAACGATGGTATCATAAGCGGTAAGAGCAACCGCATGCTCAACGGCATTACGCAACTCTCTGACATTACCGGGCCATGAGTATGCAAGAAGCTTTTCGGCGGCTTGGGCGGAAATCCCCTTGACATGTTTTTCCTGACGGCAGCTGAAGCGTTCAAGAAAATGTTTTGTAATCAGCAAAATGTCCGTGCCTCTTGCCCTCAGGGGAGGCATCTCAAGATGAAATACATTCAGCCGGTAAAAAAGGTCCTCACGGAATGTCCCGTCTTCAACGGCCGATTCCAGATCACGATTTGTAGCGGCAATAATGCGAACATCAAAAGGTACTTCCGTGTTTCCTCCCACAGGCCTGACACGGCGTTCTTCCAGTGCCCGGAGTAATTTAGGCTGGAGAGCGGAGGGAAGTTCACCGACTTCATCAAGAAAAAGGGTCCCGTTCTGGGCCTCTGAAAACAGACCTTTTCGATCGTTTTTAGCATCCGTAAAAGCACCGCGCACATGGCCGAAGAGTTCACTTTCAAGAAGTGTTTCAGGCACGGCGGAGCAGTTTATCGTAATGATGGGACCTTTTGACCTTCTGCTGTGCTTATGCAGGGCCCGCGCGGAGAGTTCTTTTCCGGAACCGCTTTCACCCGTTATGAGCACTGATATATCGGTGTCGGCTATGCGTGTCAGCAGTACAAACAACTCCTTCATCGGTTGGCTTTCACCGATTAAATCGTCAAAACATTGAGTTTGTTTTATGGCATTACTCAGCAGGTTTACTTTTTCCTGCAGTGTCCGATGGTTTAGCGCCCGTTTCAGCGAAAGAGCCAGAATATCCAGATCAACCGGCTTGGTAATGAAGTCATAAGCCCCGGCTCTGATGGCGGAAATAGCGGTTTCCATACTTCCGAATGCCGTCATCATGACAACCGGAATATCGGGGTAGTTTGCAGAAAATTGTCTGCAAAGCTCTAATCCGGTTATATCCGGAAGATTGATATCTATTAAAATTACATCAAAAATATCACTGCCGAGTGCGGATATCCCCTCACTTCCGCATGTATACCAGGATGGGGTAAATCCACGGCCGCGAAGGTCCGCCTCAAGCATTTCACACATGTCGTGATCATCTTCAATAATTAAAATGCGTCCATTCATTGGGGTTTTTCCATGGGCAAATAAATGATAAATGTGCTTCCTTGGGCTTTTTCACTTTCAACATCAATCCAGCCGTTATGCTCTTCAATAATTCCCTGTACGATAGAGAGGCCCAACCCGGTCCCTTCTCCCACTTTTTTGGTGGTAAAAAAAGGCTCAAAAATATGCCCCAGCTTTTCCCCGGCAATTCCATCACCATTATCGGAAAATTTTATACCCAGGTAGTGTTTCTCGTTTTCGGTATTCGGGTCGCACATCTTTTTATTAAACATTTCAACCCCTACCCTTCCTCCATCCGGCATGGCCTGGATACTGTTCATAATCAGATTTATCATAACCTGCTGAATCTGGTTAGCGTCCATTCGTAACGGCATCGGCATTTTTTCAGGTTTGGTCAACTCAAGGACCACGCCTTGTTTTTTGGCAATGGGACTTAAAATTTCAAACACTTGTTTAATAAGGGAGAGGACATTTGTCGACGCATATTTGGGCTTTCGCCTGCGGGTAAAATCCAGAAATTGCCGGATAATTTTGGTCATTCGATCCGACTGGTTCTTAATAATCACGGCACTTTCGATCATCTCCTGCAATGGCAGGGTCCCTGATGCGATCATTTTGGCCCTGCCCGAAACAATATTGAGCGGCGTTCCCATTTCATGGGCGATACCGGCGGACATATGCCCCAGGGTTGACAATCGTTCCGTATGACGCAGTTGCTCAAGGGTTTTAATCCGTGCTTTATGCCCCGTGCTTATTTTTTCCCGTGCCGTTAAAAGCCTGTTGCACATAT
>JAFDHS010000001.1 GCA_019308655.1 Deltaproteobacteria bacterium | reverse complement strand
GGTCGTGTAGATCGAGGTATAATCAAGGTCGGTGATACTGTTGAGATCGTTGGGATTCGAGAGACAATCAAAACGGTTTGTACCGGTGTTGAGATGTTCAGGAAGTTGCTTGATGAAGGTCGTGCCGGAGATAACGTCGGCCTTTTGATGCGCGGTATAAAGCGGGATGAAGTGGAACGTGGTCAGGTTGTGGCAGTTCCGGGCAGCATTAAGCCTCATACTAAGTTTAAGGCTGAGGTGTATGTTCTGAGCAAGGAAGAAGGCGGGCGTCATACGCCGTTCTTCAGCGGGTACAGACCACAGTTCTTTTTCAGAACAACAGACGTGACCGGTATTTTGACATTGCCGGAGGGTGTAGAGATGATTATGCCCGGTGATAACATAACGATCACTGGTGAGCTTATCGCTCCGATTGCAATGGAGAAAGAGCTGAGATTTGCGATTAGAGAAGGCGGTCGAACTGTCGGAGCCGGCGTGGTAATTGAAATAATCGAATAGAGTGAAAGACTTAAATTATGATGATGAATTCCAAAATCAGGATCAGACTTAAAGCATACGATCATAAGCTTCTGGATCAGTCTGCCCTGGATATTGTCGATACTGCCAGAAAGACAGGTGCGAAAATTGTAGGGCCTATACCCCTTCCAACAATGATCAATAAATATTGTGTTTTGAGATCACCTCATGTTGATAAAAAGTCGCGTGAGCAGTTTGAGATCCGGACACATAAACGTCTTTTGGATATTCTGGAACCGACACAGCAGACAGTGGATGCTTTGATGAAGCTGGATCTTTCTCCGGGAGTTGATGTGGAGATAAAACTGTAGCATGGGGAAGAGTAACAGTTATGTGTAGAGGAATAATAGGAAAGAAATTGGGGATGACAGGCCTTTTTTCTTCTGAAGGCAGATATATACCGGTAACTGTTATTCAGGCCGGACCGTGTCTGATTACCCAGATGAAGACAAAGGCAACCGATGGTTACGATGCGATTCAGTTGGGATTCGAGGAAAAGAAGCCTTCATCTGTAAGCAAACCTCTTGCAGGGCATTTTAAAAAGAGTGGTGATGGAATTTTTGCTTACCTTCGAGAATTTGCAGCAGAGAATCCGGATGAGTTCAAAATCGGCCAGAAAATAACACTGGATATGTTTAAACTCGGAGAGTTTATTGATGTCACCGGTATTACAAAGGGGCGCGGTTTCTCAGGTGTTATAAAGAGGCACGGTTTTCATGGCGGTCCTAAAACACACGGAAGCAGAAGTCACAGAGTTCCTGGATCAGTCGGTTGTAGTGCTTGGCCCGGCAAGATTATCAAGGGTAAGAAAATGCCCGGTCATTATGGAAATGCACGTAAAACCGTTCGGAATCTTGAGATTGTCGATATCAGGCCGGAAGATAATTTAATCCTTATTAAGGGTGCTGTGCCGGGTTCCAAATCCGGGCTTGTTGAAATAAAAAAAATGAAATTTATAAGATAGATATGTTTTAGGTTGAGAGCTGACAGTAAGGATTCAAAACTGCCTTGGCCTTCACCTGAATGCTCAATGAATTGTAACGAGGAATATTATGGCTGTCGTTGAAGTTCAAAATATTAAGGGGGAAAAAGTTTCACAGATCGATCTTGCGGACGGCATTTTTAATGTCCCGGCAAAGCGCAGTGTTTTGCATGAGGTTGTAACCATGCAACTGGCATCGAGACGTTCGGGTTCTGCGTCTGTAAAACATCGTTCTGATGTAAGGGGTAGCCAGAGAAAACTTTTTCGACAGAAGGGAACAGGAAACGCACGTCGTGGGAATATCAAATCGCCTCTGCTCAGAGGTGGCGGTGTCGTCTTCGGGCCTATTCCGAAAAACTATTCTTATAAGGTTCCCAAAAAAGTGAGGGCACTTGCCTTAAAAATGGCCTTGAGTAGTAAATTGGAGGATGAAAGTCTTGTTGTCCTTGACAGTTTTTTTCTCGACGAGATAAAGACCAAAAAATTCTTATCTGTTGTCGAGGTTTTGAAATTAAAAAACGTATTGATCGTTACAGATGAGAGTAATAAGAATCTTGAGCTTTCCGCTAGAAATGTGCCTGGTGTTAAGATCTTGAGGAGTGAAGGGCTGAATGTCTATGACATCCTTAAATATAAGCACCTGGTCTTGCTTGAGGCCTCTGTAAAGGATATCGAAGGGAGGTTGCTCTCATGAACATGAATCAGTATGACGTGATTAAAAGACCTTTGAATACTGAGAAGACAAATATTCAAAAAGAATTAGCGGGTCAGTTTACCTTTGAGGTTGATCGCAAATCAAACCGGATTGAAATACGCAGGGCCGTTGAAAAAATTTTTAATGTTAAAGTGGCTGCTGTGCGGACAATGCAAATCAAAGGTAAAGTCAAACGCAGAGGCAAAACGATTGGTAAACGAAGAGATTGGAAAAAAGCGATTGTAACGTTAATGCCTGGTGAGCGTATTGATTTTTTTGAAGGAGTTTAAAACTGATCGTGGATCCGGTTACCGGCCCGTTTAGAGGCTAGGGGGCATATAATGGCAGTTAAGAAAGTAAAACCGACATCTTCTGGGCGTCGATTCCAAGAATATTCTACATTTGAAGAGATTACAAAAACAACCCCTGAAAAGAGTCTGTTAAAGCCCATAAAAAAGACAGGTGGTCGAAATTCCAACGGGCGTATAACTGCTCGACATCGTGGCGGTGGTCATAAGCGACATTATCGGGTTATTGATTTTAAACGGGATAAAGAGGGCATTCCGGCAAAAGTGGCATCAATTGAGTACGATCCCAATCGTAGTGCACGAATTGCGCTTTTGAATTATGCCGATGGTGAGAAACGTTATATAATCGCACCTGTTAACCTGTCAGTCGGTAACACCGTTATATCGGGGGAAGGGGCGGATATAAAACCCGGGAACACTTTGGTTCTTAATAATATTCCCCTTGGAACCTATATTCATAATATTGAGTTGCGTATCGGTAAAGGCGGACAGATTGTAAGAAGTGCCGGGGCTTTTGCTCAGTTGATGGCAAAGGAAGCTCCCTATGCGCTGATTAAACTTCCATCCGGTGAAGTTAGAAGGGTTTTATTAAAATGTAAGGCCACTATAGGACAAATCGGCAACACAGATCATGAAAATATATCAATTGGTAAGGCCGGAAGGAAACGTCGACTCGGTATACGTCCAAGTGTTCGCGGAGTGGCAATGAATCCGGTTGATCATCCCATGGGAGGCGGTGAAGGAAGGTCTTCCGGTGGACGGCATCCATGTTCTCCATGGGGTCAGCCGTCTAAAGGATTCAGAACCCGTAAAAACAAGAAAACAGATCGCTTTATTGTAAAAAGGCGAACAAAGTAGCAAAAAGATCCAGATGATTTGTTTTACCTTTATAAAACCAACAGGTGCAAATCTAATAGATATATGCAGGAGAAGTTATGCCACGTTCGTTAAAAAAAGGTCCATACATTGAACCCAAGTTGTTAAAAAAAGTGTTCGCGTCTCAACAGGAACGCAGCGGCAAGGTTCTTAAAACATGGTCAAGACGTTCGACTGTTATACCGGAAATGGTTGGTATTACACTTGCGGTTCACAATGGAAAAAAGTTTATACCTGTTTTTGTTACCGAGAATATGGTAGGTCATAAACTAGGGGAATTTTCTCCGACACGGACTTATTATGGCCATGCGGGTGGTAAAAAAACGAAATTGAAGTAGCGAAATTAAAGATTAAGGGAATTTTTAAATGGAGGCTAAAGCTGTAGCAAAGTACATACGCATTTCTCCTCAGAAGGTACGCAAAATAGTTGGTGCTATCAAGGGGGAACCCGTTGAGGCCGGTCTGAATATGCTTAAATTTATGCCTCAAAAATCAGCCGGTATTGTTGAAAAAGTACTTAGATCTGCGATTGCTAATGCGGATCAAAATCAAGATCTTGATATCGATTCTCTTGTTGTGCGCAACATCATCGTTGATCAAGGCCCCATGCTAAAGCGTTTTAGAGCCAGGGCCAGAGGCAGAGGTACCCGAATTTTGAAAAGAACAAGTCATATAACAGTCATTGTAGCCGAAGGATTGACTAAATAGGAGGTAAAACGCTTGGGCCAGAAAGTAAATCCAATTGGATTGAGGTTGGGTATAGTCAAGACATGGGAGTCAAGGTGGTACGCCGGTAAAAAGAAGTATTCAGATTTTATACTGGAGGATTACAACCTTAGAAAGTACATAAAGAAAAAACTCTTTCATGCCGGCATTTCCAGGGTACAGATCGAAAGGTCCTCCAAGCGTATAAGATTCCAGATTTTTACGGCCAGGCCCGGGATAGTGATTGGCAAAAAAGGTTCTGAAATTGAGAAACTGAAAAAAGAACTTGAATCAATGGTATCTCAGGAAGTACTTGTTGACATTCAAGAAGTGAGAAAGCCTGAAATTGACGCTCAACTTGTAGCTGAAAATGTTGCAAATCAATTGGTCAGAAGGATTGCATTTCGTCGCGCTATGAAAAGAGGCGTTTCTTCATCCATGCGATTTGGAGCTAAGGGCGTAAAAATTATTTGTTCGGGTCGACTCGGAGGCGCTGAGATGGCAAGGACCGAATGGTACAGAGAAGGACGGGTTCCCCTCCATACCCTTCGGGCTGATATCGATTATGGTTTTACTGAAGCGCAGACCACTTATGGAATAATAGGTGTGAAGGTTTTTATTTTTAAAGGTGAGATTCTGAACAAGAAGAAATTAGAAGCCGTCGGCGGTTAGTCATTGATTAGGAGATTAAGGACATGCTGAGTCCCAAAAAGGTAAAATTTCGTAAGCAGCAAAGAGGTAGAATGGCCGGTAAGGCCCGGCGGGGTTCTAATCTTGATTTTGGTGAATTCGGGCTTCAGGCTTTGGAATGCGGTTCGCTCAATTCAAGGGAGATAGAAGCCGCTCGTATCGCCATGACCCGTCATGTAAAAAGAGGGGGCAAAATATGGATAAGGATTTTTCCGGATAAACCTTTTACAAAAAAACCTGCCGAGGTCAGAATGGGTAAGGGTAAAGGACCTCCGGAAGGTTGGGTTGCCGTAGTGCGTCCGGGAAGAATAATTTATGAGATAGAAGGCATCTCAAAAGATATGGCCAAGGAAGCCTTCCGGCTCGCTTCGCACAAACTTTCTGTAAAAACAAGATTTGTTGAGAGGAGCGAACTATAGTGAAAGCGAGTGAGATTAGAGACTTTAGTAATGAGGAGATGAATCACAAGATAGTTGATCTGAAACAGGAGTATTTCAATTTGCGATTTCAGCTCGAAGTGGGTCAGCTTGAAAATTCTGCCAGAATTCGTCAGGTCAAACAGGATATAGCAAGAATAAATACAGTTCAAAGAGAGTTTGAATTGAAAAAACCTCATACAGATAAAGAATAGTTGCTGCCATGAAAAAGCGAGGAATAAAAAGAGAACAGGTCGGAACAGTTGTAAGTGATAAAATGGATAAGACTATAATTGTTCTGGTTGAAAGACTTGTAAAACATCGGGTTTATAAAAAATATCAAAAAAGGCGTGCCAAATTTGCTGCTCATGATGACAATAATGCCTGCAAAATAGGTGATAAAGTATTAATTACCGAGTCAAGGCCGCTCAGCCGAATGAAAAGATGGCGTCTTACTAGGATAGTTGAAAAGGCTGTTTGATTATAAAGGAAAGAGAAAATGATTCAGGCAGAAACAAGATTGACGGTCGCAGACAATTCCGGAGCCAAAGAAGTCTATTGTATAAAAGTCCTGGGCGGTTCAAGAAGACGGTATGCAGGAATTGGTGACATTATTGTCGTATCTGTCAAAGAAGCTATACCAAATGCCAAGGTCAAAAAGGGTGAAGTCTTAAAGGCAGTTGTTGTTCGGACAAAAAAGGCAATCAGAAGACCTGATGGTTCATTCATAAGATTTGATGATAACTCTGCTGTGTTGGTCACTGCCCAGAAAGAGCCGATAGGTACCCGTATATTTGGTCCTGTGGCAAGGGAGCTGCGAGCCAAAAAATTTATGAAGATAATTTCGTTAGCCCCGGAAGTGTTATAGTTATCAAAGAAATTTAATTGAAGATCCGGTGGAGAAGCGGCTTATGATGAGAGATAAATCCCATATAAAGAAAGACGACAAGGTAAAAATTATCGTCGGTAAGGACAAGGGTAAAATCGGCAAAGTACTTAAGGTCATAGGAAAGAAGGACCGAGTATTAGTCGAGAATATTAATATGATAAAACGCCATGTAAGACCCAATCCTCAAAACAGACAGGGCGGTATTGTTGAGAAGGAGGCGCCGATTCATTGGTCCGACGTCATGTTGATGTGTAATAAGTGCATAAATCCTGTGCGTGTTAAAGTGCAGTATCTGGAAGATGGTAAAAAGGTACGGGTATGCAGGAAGTGCAACGAAATTATGGATGCATAGGAATGTGTGCCGGAGGAATGTAATGTCATATTTAAAAAGTCATTATGAACAAAATATAGCTCCTATGCTGATGGAATCGTTTCAGTATAAAAACGTGATGCAGATTCCGAAACTTGATAAAGTAGTTTTAAACATGGGTATAGGGGAAGCGATTCATAATATCAAATTGCTTGATTCAGCTAAGGAAGAGCTTAAGAATATTGCAGGTCAGCAGCCTGTGATTAGACGTGCCAAAAAGTCTATTGCGGCATTCAAACTGAGAGAAGGTATGCCGATTGGCTGTATGGTTACCCTTCGGCGAATTCGGATGTATGATTTTTATTACAAACTTGTAAATATTGCCCTTCCACGTGTCCGTGACTTCAGAGGCCTTTCCGTAAAAGGGTTTGATGGGAATGGGAACTATACTCTCGGCATCAAGGAGCATATCATTTTTCCAGAGATAGATTATGATAAAATTGATAGGATTAAAGGGCTTAATATAACGGTAGTTACTACTGCAAATACTGATGAAGAGGGTAAAGAACTTCTAAAACTTTTGGGCATGCCGTTCAGAAATTAGTTCGCTATATTATAGTTAGCTCGTTTTATGTGAGCCGGTTCAACCAATTTAAGAATATAATTGTTAAACATTATACTTTAGAAGTTCACAAGGAGGAAAATTTGGCAAGAAAAGCTCTTAGATTGAAGGCATCGAGAAAGCCTAAGTTTAAGGTGAGATCCTATAACAGGTGTCCGATTTGCGGTCGGCCAAGGGCGTTTATCAGAAAATTCGGAATTTGCCGTATCTGTTTTCGCAACCTTGCTTCTCAGGGCAGTCTGCCGGGGGTAATCAAGTCGAGTTGGTAGTCTCTTTTTTATCAATAGAATATTATTAATTTTAAATGTCAGTTGTTTTATAACGGAGAAGAGAATGGCAATGAGTGATCCGATTGCGGATATGCTGACCCGAGTCCGTAATGCCGGGAAGGCAAAATTTACTAGCGTTGATATTCCCGGCTCAAAGTTAAAGACCGAGTTGGCAAATGTTCTAAAGAATCAAGGCTTTATCAAAAATTATAAAGTCATTAAGGATAACAAACAGGGCATTTTGCGTGTTTATCTTAAATATGATGATGAGCAAAAACCCACCATTTTAGGTCTTGAACGGGTTAGTAAACCCAGCCGACGCGTCTATGTTAAAGGTAAAGATATAAAGCCTGTGCTAAATGGTTTAGGCGTAGCCATTTTATCCACTTCTAACGGTATATTGACAGATAAACAGGCCAGGGAGAAAAATATGGGAGGAGAGGTTCTCTGCAATATTTGGTAGTTTCTTCCCTTGGAACGTCTGTATTAAGAGGAGTATAAAAAATGTCTCGAGTAGGCAAAAAGCCGATTTCAATACCCGATAATTCAAAAATATCTTATGACAACAGGGTAATTACCGTGCAGGGTGAAAAGGGTACACTTAAAAGAACGGTTCATCCTGACGTTGATTTAAAGATTGAGGATAAGATTCTGAGTGTGACATTGGATAAGGACACCCGAATAAACAAAGCTTTGCAGGGTCTTACCCGCAGTCTTATAGCAAATATGATTACAGGCGTGAGCAAGGGGTTTGATCGTCAACTTGAGATAAACGGTATTGGGTATCGTGCTGAACTGAAAGGTAAATCCATCGTTTTTAATCTTGGATACTCGCATCCCATTAATTTTGATCTCCCTGACGGTGTATCCGCAACGGTAGACAAAACTATTGTAAAGCTTACCGGGATTGATAAAGAATTACTTGGACACACAGCAGCGGCTATAAGACGTTTAAGACCCCCTGAACCTTACAAGGGTAAAGGGATAAAGTATGTTGAAGAGCGTATACAGAGAAAAGCCGGTAAGACCGGAACCAAGTAATTCTTAATTCTAAAAAGTAAATGAGGGTTTAAGCAGATGGGGACTTTGCATTTTAGAAAAAAATCTCGTTTAAAAAGAAAAGCAAGGATACGAAAGAAGATATTCGGAACAAGTCAATGTCCAAGATTATCCGTGTTTAGAAGTGCAAAACATATTTATGCACAGATTATCGATGACACATGTGGTAAAACACTTGTTACGGCCACAACGCTTGAAAAAGAGGTCAGGGAGCATCCAAAATTTGAGAACAAGGTAGCTCAGTCCGAATTTATTGGAAAACTTATAGCGGAACGCGCCATAGATAAAGGTATCAAAACTGTAGTATTTGATCGGAATGGTTTTCTATATCACGGTCGAGTTAAGGCGGTCTCTGATGGTGCACGTAATATTGGTTTGGATTTTTGAAATAAGGAGGCAATCCCTTGTTCAAGAAAGAGACAGATGATAATCAGTTAATTGACAAGGTCGTTCATATTAACAGAGTGGCAAAAGTCGTCAAGGGCGGTAGAAGGTTTAGTTTTAGCGCTATAGTTGTTGTTGGTGACGGTGACGGTACGGTTGGATTCGGTTTGGGTAAGGCTGGTGAAGTGCCTGAAGCTATCAGAAAAGGCGTTGAAAGTGCTAAGAAAAACATGTTTAAAGTTCCTCTCCTTGATGGGACTGTTCCCTATGAGGTTATAGGGAAATTCGGTGCGGGGCGTGTTTTGTTGAAACCTGCATCCAAAGGTACGGGTGTTATTGCCGGCGGCGCTGTTAGAGCGGTGCTTGAGGTGGCAGGCGTTCGAAATATCCTTACCAAATGTATGGGTTCAAATAATCCGCATAATGTTGTTAAAGCTACAATAACCGGATTAAAAGGATTACAGAGCCGTGAACAGGTTGCTTCAAGACGTGGAATAGCCGTTCAGGAACTATATTAACGGGTTAGAGATAAATTTGGCCATTTAAAGACGTTTTAACGACTATTGATTAATGATTATTATGTCTTTGAGGGGAATTGTAAATGTCTGGAAGTTTGAAAGTAACGCTTGTTAAAAGCATGATTGGAAGACCGGAGAAGCACCGCAAGGTTTTGCGTGGCATGGGATTGACAAAGCTTAATAAAACAGTTGAGCTTAAAGATACGCCTGTAACTCGCGGCATGGTTCATATCGTGTCACATCTTGTCAAGCTTGAGGATAATTGAGGGTATCGATGAAACTTAATGAATTGTCACCATCAAATGGATCTCGAAGCGCCCGAAAACGAATAGGTCGTGGTGTAGCATCGGGAACAGGAAAAACTGCCGGCAGGGGGACTAAAGGTCATAAAAGCCGTTCCGGTGGCGGTGTCAGGCCTGGATTTGAAGGCGGCCAGATGCCGATTCATCGCCGTCTTCCTAAGCGTGGATTTACAAACATTTTTCGTAAACAGATACGTGTTATAAACATTCGCGATCTGGCAAGATTTGAAAGTGGTAGCGTTATTGATGAGGCCCTGCTTGCCGGAGTGGGTTTGATTAAAAATAAAAGAGACGGTGTGAAGCTCCTTGGCCAAGGCTCTATTGATTATCCTCTTACGGTTAAACTTGATAGAGTCAGCAACAGTGCCAGAGAAAAAATAGAAACAGCCGGCGGGAAGGTAGAGGCTTTATAAATCATGGCAGGCCAAGGGTTCCAGAATATATTTAATATACCTGAACTGAAAAAAAGAATTTTTTATACTTTTGTACTTCTGTTTGTATATCGTATCGGGGTTCATGTTCCCACTCCAGGGATAGACAGTTCGGCACTTGCGAAAATTTTTGCTGCTCACAAAGGCGGCATTCTCGGTATGTTTAATATGTTTTCGGGCGGTGCATTGGAAAGGTTGTCTGTTTTTGCTCTTGGAATTATGCCTTACATTAGTGCTTCTATCATTTTACAGCTTTTGACCGTTGTCGTACCTCATCTTGAACGGTTGTCAAAAGAAGGCGAGCAAGGCCGGAAAAAGATTACACAGTATACTCGCTATGGTACCGTATTATTAAGTATCATACAAGGCTTTGGAATAAGCATGGGTTTGGAAGGCATGGGTACTGTTATACATCCGGGCTGGTCTTTCAGGTTTATGACCGTAATTACACTGACGGCAGGTACTGCTTTTATTATGTGGCTTGGTGAGCAGATTACCGAAAGAGGTATCGGCAATGGTATTTCACTGATTATTTTTGCCGGGATTGTTGCACGATTGCCGAGTGCAATTGCAAATACCTTCAGGCTTATTTCCACCGGTGAAATGAGTTTATTTGCACTGCTTATATTAATTGCACTGATGGTAGGTGTTATCGGCTTTATCATATTTATGGAACAGGGCCAGCGCCGCATATCCGTTCAGTATGCTAAAAGGGTAGTGGGCAGAAAGATGTATGGGGGCCAGAGTACCCATCTTCCGTTAAAAATAAATACATCCGGTGTAATTCCACCGATATTTGCATCATCTATTATTATGTTCCCTGCTACAGCTGCCGGTTTTATAACAGTTCCTTTCATTCAGAATATCGCATCTTCTTTGATGCCGGGTAATTTTTTTTATGAAATACTATATGTCTCTTTTATAATTTTTTTCTGTTTCTTTTATACGGCTGTTACATTTAACCCGGTAGATGTCGCCGACAACATGAAAAAACACGGTGGTTATATTCCGGGTATCCGGCCGGGCAAACGTACCGCTGAATATATTGACAAAGTTCTGACAAGAATAACTCTTGGTGGTGCGTTATATGTTTCAGCAGTATGCGTTCTTCCGTCAATTTTGATTTCCAAGTTTAATGTCCCTTTTTATTTTGGAGGCACGGCCCTTCTTATTGTTGTCGGTGTATCTATTGATACGGTTTCACAAATAGAATCACACATGCTGACTCGTAATTATGAAGGTTTTTTAAGCAAGAGCGCCGGCGGCAGGATAAAGGGAAGGGGCAGATGAAAAATATAATTACTGGCAGCAGAACTATGGAGTTGAGATGCTGAGTAAAAAAGAAAGGGAGCAGGTGGGGGTTAAATAATGGCAAAGGAAGAGGCGATTAAGGTTCAGGGTAAAGTACTTGAAACGTTGCCCAACGCGATGTTTAAAGTTGAACTTGAGAATAAACATCAGGTACTTGCACATATTTCCGGAAAAATGCGAATGCATTTTATCAAAATTCTACCGGGAGATACGGTTACGGTTGAGCTCTCACCATATGATCTGACCCGGGGCAGAATTACTTACAGATCGAAGTAAAATGCGTTAAGCTGTTTTTTAATGATTTATATCTTTAGTTCACTTGATTTACATTAAAGGGAGCTTTACGCTGTAGCTGATTTCTTAATCAAACGCAGTCATAATTATTCATTTTGTACATAAATATAATAGCGAGAACCAAGCTGATATTTTGTGAATAAGAAAAATAATATTAACAAACTGGCCGTAGGTTCTACGGTAACAGCCTGTGGAGAGGCGGTAAGACCTAAGCAGTTGGTTCGGGCAGCCTTTGTGAAGCAGGAATTTCTCATCATTTCTGCATAATGAGTAAGAAGAAAGGAACAGTGAAAAGAATATGAAGGTTAGGGCTTCAGCCAAGAAGATGTGCAGTAAATGCAAAATTATACGACGAAAAGGTGTCGTAAGAGTAATTTGTGAAAATAAACGCCACAAACAAAGGCAAGGATAGAGGAGGATAGGCTTTGGCAAGAATTTCCGGTGTTGATTTGCCTAGAAATAAGCGGATTGAAGTAGGACTTACCTATATTTATGGGATTGGTCCAAGCATTTCAAAACGTATACTCTCAAAACTGAATATTGATCATAGCTTGAAGACGGATCAACTATCAGAAACCGAGATCAACGATATACGCAAGGTAATTGATAATGAATTCAAAGTAGAAGGTGAACTTCGCACGGAAGTTTCCATGAACATTAAACGGTTAATGGACTTGGGATGTTACCGCGGGCTTCGCCATCGCAGGTCATTACCGGTTCGGGGACAGCGGACAAGTACCAATGCTAGGACGCGTAAGGGGCCTAAAAAATCAGCCATTAAGAAGAAAGGCGCCGTTAAAAAGAAGTAAATAAACAGGAGAGTTAGGACTTTACACATGGCGAAAAGAACCCGTACAAAAAAAAAAGTAAGAAAAAATATCTTAAATGGCGTGGTACATATTCAGTCTACCTTTAATAATACAATTGTGACAATCACTGACCCTTCCGGGAATGTTGTGGCTTGGTCAAGTGCCGGCATACAAGGCTTCAAGGGGTCTAGAAAAAGTACCCCTTTTGCCGCCCAGCTTGCAGCAGATGACGCCGCCAAAAAAGCAATGGAACACGGCATGAAAAATGTAGAAGTATATGTTAAAGGCCCTGGAGCAGGCCGGGAATCCGCGCTCAGGTCTTTGCAGGCAGCGGGGTTTACTATTATGATGATAAAAGATGTAACCCCTATACCTCATAATGGTTGCAGGCCTCCAAAGAGACGCAGAGTTTAATATCTTTACCTGACCCGGATAAACACCGGGAAAGTTAAAAGTGAGCTGAAGATAGTTATAAGGCCGAAATAGTTTAAAGGAGGAAGAAGATTTGGCAAGGTATAGAGATTCGGTATGTCGGTTATGCCGACGTGAAAATATGAAGTTGTTTCTTAAAGGAGATCGCTGCTATTCTGATAAATGTGCATTTGATAGGCGTAGTTATGCTCCAGGGCAACATGGCCAGCGACGCGTAAAATTTTCCGATTACGGGATTCAGCTTCGTGAAAAACAGAAGGTAAAACGTATTTACGGTCTTTCAGAAAAACAGTTTCATCTTTTTTTTGACAGAGCCGATAAACAGGCCGGTATAACAGGTACGAATCTTCTTGTTTCTCTTGAACGTCGTCTTGATAATGTTGTTTACCGACTTGGCTTTGTTAATTCACGAACCCAGGGCCGTCATTTTGTAAAACACAATCATTTTCTTTTAAATGGTAAAAAAGTTAATATACCTTCCTGTCTTATTAAAGTCGGTGATGTTATTGAAGTCAGTGAAAAAAGTAAAAAAAATCAATTTATAGCTGATTCACTTGATGCTGTTATTCGAAGAGGCATTCCACCGTGGCTTGAACTGGAGAAAGAGCAACAAAAAGGAACCATTAAGGTTCTGCCGGTGCGAGAAGATATTGCTATGCCGATTAAAGAGCAGTTGATCGTTGAACTTTATTCCAAATAAGACAAAAAAAGCTGGATATACAGCGAGTCGGGCACTGCCCTTCCTGAAAAATTAATCGGTAATCTTTGTGTTAAATCTTATGATATTTTATATAGATCAAGTATGATATCCGTTCGGACTTCCTCTGAAATAATTCTGGAGTTACAAAAAAATGTCATCAAATGAACTTATGTACATGAACTGGCGGGAGATGATAACGCCCGAAGAGGTTCTGGTAACCAGTACTCCTTCTTATGGGAAATTTGTTTGCGAACCCCTGGAAAGAGGATTCGGCATAACTATTGGGAATGCTTTAAGACGGATAATACTTTCTTCTCTTCATGGCGCGGCCATAGTATCTGTAAAATTTGATACGGTTATGCATGAGTTCAGTGTTATTCCAGGCGTTTTGGAAGATGTTTCCGAAATTATCCTGAACTTAAAGGAAGTTCGCCTGAAGGTTACTGATTCAGAACCTGAATACAAAACCATACGAATTGATGCAAAAGGGGAGACCATCGTTACGGCTGGTGATATAATTAGTGATGATGGGAAAGTTGAAATATTGAATCCGGAGTCGCACATCGCAACGATTACCTCCGATGTCCCTTTGAAAATGACCATGGCGGTCAAAGTGGAAAAAGGTTACTCTCTATCTGAAGCCAATAAGGATGAAAACGCACCTGTGGGCACATTGCCTATTGATGCTGTTTTTTCACCCATTAAACGAGTAAACTCTATTGTGGGTAATGCTCGGGTCGGCCAGAAAACCGACTATGATAAGCTTACGTTAGAGGTCTGGACGGATGGAAGTATTTCTCCCGAGGATGCTGTTGCTTATGCGGCAAAGATATTAAAAGAGCAGATGACTATTTTTATCAATTTTGATGAAGGTCTTGAACCGGAACCGGTCGAAAAACCTGAAGAGGAAGAGGCATCGCTTTTTAATGAGAACCTTTATAGAAATGTTGAAGAGCTTGAACTTTCTGTCCGGAGCGCTAATTGTTTGAAGAATGCCAGTATACACAAAATTTATCAACTGGTCCAAAAGTCTGAAAGTGAGATGCTTAAGACAAAAAACTTTGGCAGAAAGTCTTTGAATGAAATTAAAGAGGTCCTAAGTGAAATGGGTCTTTCTCTTGGGATGACACTGGAAGGATTTGTGCCTCCCGAGGAGGGCATGGGGGAAGGGGAGCTTTAAAAACTAAAGGAACAGAATAGGCGATTCTATGAGACACCGAAAATCCGGTTTAAAATTAAACAAAACGGCTAGCCACAGGAATGCCATGTTCAGGAACATGGTTACATCTTTATTTAAACATGATCGCATAAAAACTACTGATGCCAAAGCAAAGGAATTGCGCCGCTGGGCAGACCAAATTATAACCCTTGCAAAACGGGGGGATCTGCATGCAAGACGCCAGGCCCTTTCCATAATAAGGGAGAAAGATATCGTCCATAAATTGTTTGAAGAAGCTGTTGAAAGATTTGGTATTGTATCCGGTGGTTATACAAGAATTACCAAGCTTGGCAGGCGGCCGGGTGATGCCGCGCTTGTGTCTATGATTGAACTGGTTTCTTCAAAAGTCAGTGGCGGTAAAAAGAAAGATAAACCTGTCATAGAGAATAAGCAACAGGAAGAAAACTTGGCATAAGATAAGCCTTGATGAGCCGTTTATTGACTTCATTTAAAAAGCCCTTTCTTTATTTTAACAAGGAAAAAGGGCTTTTTTTTATGTTGATGCTTGTTTGTAGGGGCGATCCTTGTGATCGCCCATTCAGGTTCCCCAGTCAGCTATCTATATTTTTATAGCGGATCTGACCTCTTCCATGGTCTTCCGGGCCACTCTTCTTGCCTTGTCGGTTCCGGTTACGATGATTTCTTCAACGATCTCGGGCCTGGCCTCGTAATATTTTCGTTTTTCATTGATCGGACCAAGTGCCTCTATAAGGTTTTCAGCCATTATCTTTTTACAGTCCACACAGCCGATTTGAGCACAGCGGCATTGCTCATTAATTTCATTTATCGTTTGATCGTCGGTGTATAGTTTGTGAAATTCAAAAACATTACAGACATCAGGATTGCCCGGGTCGCTTTTTCTTGCCCGTTGAGGGTCGGTAATCATTCGGGAAACCTTGGATTTTATATCGTTGGGCGTATCTGATAAATAGATGGCATTATCATAGCTTTTGCTCATTTTACGGCGGTCTATGCCGAGTATTTTGGGGGTTTGGGTTAAAATAGCTTCCGGTTCCGGGAATACCTTTCCGTAAAAATTGTTAAAGCGTCTGGCGATCTCCCGTGTGATTTCGGTATGGGGAACCTGATCCACACCCACAGGGACACCATCGGCTTTATAAATAATGATATCTGCCGCCATGAGTACGGGATAACCCAAAAAACCATACGTTGAAAGATCTTTGTTGCTCAATTGTGTAATCTGGTCCTTGTACGTGGGGTTTCGTTCCAGCCACGATGTGGGAGTTATCATGGAAAGCAGCAGAAAGAGTTCCGCATGCTCTTTTATGTGTGACTGAACAAAGATGGTGCTTTTTTCGGGTGAAAGCCCGGCACTCAGCCAGTCTATTATCATCTGCCTGACATAATCCGCAATGGAACCGGTATCTTCATAGCTGCTGGTCAAAGCGTGCCAGTCGGCAATGAAGAAAAAACAGTCATATTCTTCCTGCATCTTTATCCAGTTGGCAAGAGCACCGTACAGGTTGCCCAGATGAAGCGGTCCTGTTGGGCGCATTCCGCTTAATATACGTTTTTTTTTTGCGGTCATTCAAAAAATCTCCTTTATAAAACTATCAAAAATGTAACTACCCAAAAATAAATGCAATTCCTCTGTTTCCCAGCAAAAGAATCAGCAAAGGGGTTAAAAAAAATGAAATTAAAAAGCTTAGTGCATTTATCATGAGCAATACAATTATGATCAGCATGCCAAAGGGTTCAAGCCGTTCAAATTTAGCCCTTAAAGGCATGGGCAGAAATACGGCCAGGATTCTGCTGCCGTCTAAAGGCGGAATCGGTATAAGGTTAAAAATCGCCAGAACCAGATTAATTACAACACTATATCCGAGAATGAGAAAAAGATCCAACAGAACAGGTCTGAGTATGGAATCGAACCACAAATCTCCAAGGTGCAGCATAATTTGAAAAAAGATACTTGAAATAATCGCTAAAACCATATTGGCTGCAACACCGGCAGATGCAACATAAATCGTACCTTTGCGATAATCACGGAGATTTGCAAAATTAACCGGTACCGGTTTTGCATACCCAAACAGAACCGGTGATCCTGAAAGCTTGAGAATGATCGGCAGGAGAAAGGAACCGATAAAATCAAGATGCTTAATGGGATTTAAAGTCAGTCTGCCGGCCCGTTTGGCGGTATCGTCTCCCATTTTCCAGGCAACATAGCCGTGTGCCGCCTCATGGACCGTCACGGCAAAAAGCAGAGGAACGATCATTACAAATATTTGATTCAGATCAAACTTTTGAAACATAATTGTGTACCAAAACAAGCTCGTCTTTTTTTGTTTTTAGCTGACCGTTTAACTTGGCATCCAACACTGACTGTAGAATTTCTCCATAGATGGGACCGGGTTCCAACCCCATTTTTTTTAAATCATTACCGCTGACCAAAGTTTTTATCCCTCTGAGTTGTATAAAGTAATGGGATAGTAGTTTCTTGGCTTCTTCCTCTTTTGTCGTTGCCATCATGTAGAGGATAAGTTCGGTCTTGAAACCTGAAAGTTGTCTGTAAAGGGTGCTGTTTTTAATTTGTAAATTTTTTTTCAGCCAGGCAATACAACTGTCCGCCTTAAAACGTTCCTTGCAAAAATATTTTCGATATCGGGGTTGAATTTCAAATCGGCTGCAGATCATCTCGGACGTTTTTTTATTACAGTGGCGGATAAGGACCATAAAATAAACAACCCACTTCATATAGGATTCTTCCAGAAAAAGCAAATCATGCCAGGAGAGAACTTTTTTAACGGAATTAAGTATTGAAACAAGTCTGTCATCAAGCTTTATTGAAGGATGAATCACCGCTAACAGATCATAATCGGAAAGCCTTATGATTGCAGGTGTCGGGTTTTCTTCTTCCAGAATCTGACGCAGTTCGTTAAATACCCTGAAACCGCTGAGTTGTTTAAAAAAATCCATTTTAACCGCGTTTTTTATTAATCCTGAAGTCAGTTTTCCGATGGAAAAATCAAAACGCTGCTCGAATCTTATGGCCCGAAATGCTCGTGTGGGATCTTCAACAAAACTTAAGTTGTGAAGAATCCTTATCGCTTTTTCCTTGATATCCCTTTGTGCCGAAAAAAAATCGATTAACATGCCGAATCGGTCGGGGTCAAGGGCGATGGCCAGCGTATTCATGGTAAAGTCTCTCCGGAAAAGATCAAGTTTTATTGAACTCATCTCTACTGTGGGAAGAGCGGCCGGAAATTTATAATATTCAAGTCTGGCAGATGCCACATCAACTTTGAATCCGTCAGGAAATTTTATAACTGCCGTTCCGAATTTTTCATGACAGTGGACGTGTGCGCCGGTCATTGTTGCATAGTTTTCAGCAAAGTTTATCCCATCGCCTTCTATAACAATGTCGATGTCTTCATTTTTTCTGGATAAAAAAAGATCGCGTACAAAACCACCCACAACATATACGCCGTAACCGCTTTGAGTTGCAGCGACACCTATGGTTTTCAGGATATTGATAATACGTTCTGAAAGCCGTTCTTTCATTAAACCGGCAACGTCTCTTGTTCTTGCTTGAGATGTTTCGTCAAGCCGAGTGGGTAATTCGCCGGTTTTTTCTTGATCCCGGTTAACAAGAAAGTTAAGGAGATCCGTGCGTGTTATAACGCCTGTGATTCTATCGTTGTCGATTACCGGCAGAATACGTTGCTTATTTAAGATGATTTTTTCCTGGATTTCGGGAATATCCGCATCGGGCCCCACGGAAGCAAACTCCGTTGTCATATATTCACGAACCGGAACGTCTTTTAACATGTGGTAAAGGGCTTTTCCAATAATTTGGCGAGATATAAAGCCTGTAAGTTTATCTTTCCCATCTGTTCTTTCGGTGACCGGAACAGCGTTTATATTATAACGAGTTAAGAGACTGCCGGCATCTTTGCAGGAAACATCAGGCTTGATTGTGATCGGAGGAGACGACATGAGATCCCTGGCAAGTTTCGTCGGTTTTATCTTTTTAGAGAGGACGTTCAACAATTTTTCCTGGGTCTGGGCCAATGTCATATTTTTGATGTTTGCTGAAGCGGCAAAGGCAGGCATGGCCCCCGCCGCCAAGGGGGGTAAGAATCGCTCCGACATCGGCTTCAGCTGCTCTGCTCCGTGCGATAATATGAATTTTGCTTCCCATGCGTGCAATAACAAAGAGTGCGGTGAGATTTTCCATTTTAAACATTTTTTGAACAAGAAACGCAAAATCGGACACATACTGTTCGGTTGATATGGTGCTGACCACAACATCAACCCCCTTGATTCCGTAATGGGCGGCAGACTGAAGCATATCGTTTAAGAGAGCGATTTGCTGCGGGCTTATCTCTCTTGAGATCAGATTTGAGACGGTATTCAGGTTGGCCCCTTTTGAAAGAAGAAATCCGGCGGCAATGAAATCTTTTTCAACAGTGGATGAGAAAGTGAAAGATCCGGTGTCTTCATAGATGCCCAGGCACATAATCGTGGCTTCGTCCGCTGATATATCAATCCCTTTTTTTCTTAAAATTTCAGTAAGGATGGTG
>JAFDHS010000135.1 GCA_019308655.1 Deltaproteobacteria bacterium | reverse complement strand
GGCAATTGATGAAAAACTTATGGTATTCATTGCATTCAATTATATGCAAATTTAGACAATTTCTCATCGTTGGACACCTCTAAATATACCCAATTATTATGTTGTCAGTTTTTTTAAAATTATGTTGCGAGTCCTGGTAACCCCTTGTAATTATTTGTCATATCGCAATATCATCACGCCGTTAATATTTCTTGTTTTTTCAATGGGTTACCAGGACTCGCAACATAAGGCAAGATATTTGAAATTTTAGGTTCTGTTGCAAAAAATTTTGAAGCTACATGATGTTGTGATAGAAATTCAAAGCCGACTACCATGGATTGTGCCCTGACGAATTCTTTGCAACAGAACCCAATTTACTGATATGAAAATTTAGCCCACGATGGTAGGATCTCAAAATAATCTGGATAGTTTTTACCGATAAGGCATGTAAATTATGTATCAATTTGATAATACAATAGAAATAGACAAAACACTCATTGTTAAAGAAGACAAAGCAACTTATCATTCTCGTTGCTCTGGAGAGTTGATTAAAAATCCAAGACGTTATCGTCTCATAGACTTATTTTCAGGTGCCGGCGGCATGTCTTTAGGGTTCTCAGAAGTTTTCGGACAACCTTTCCAAGCTGTTTGGGCGAACGATTTTAACCGGTTCTGTGTTGATACATATAATGAAAATTTTGGTACACATAGTATTGCAGGTGACATTGTTGAGATACTGGAACAAGGCAAAATAGAAATACCAAAAGCTGATGTTGTTATCGGTGGACCACCGTGCCAAGGCTTCAGTCTCTTAAACAAAAATCGTGAAAATGACCGGCGTAAAGAGTTGTGGCGGCCTTACTTAGAGGTGGTTGAGAAATCCTGCGCTTCAATTTTCGTCATGGAGAATGTTCCTCAGTTGCTGGGTACTTTCGAGCATGGAGAAATAGTTGGAGCAGCTGAATCTCTTGGGTTCAAGGTTTGGCAGGATAAATTAATTGCTACAGATTATGGTGTTCCGCAAACTCGTATTAGAGCTTTTATCATAGGATGTAAGTTCGCAGACCCATCCATTTTGTTTCCTCCGCGAAAAACACATTTTAACCCCAATGGCAACGGGAAACAGCTAACTTTCCCTTTCAATAGAGAGGAATACCTGTCAACACCTTCAAGTTGGAGAACCGTAAGAGACGCGATTGGCGATTTGCCGGCACCCGAAGGAACTGAAATAAGAAATATTCAGCCGCCATTAGACTTGCACTTTGGGAGGAATCCAACAGAACTAAGTCGAAAACGATATAGAGCAATACCTGAAGAAGGAATGAATCGCTTCGATTTGCAACGGATTGCGCCGGAGTTAACGCCTAAGTGTTGGATTAGAAAGAAATCAGGTGGTACTGATTTGTTTGGACGACTTTGGTGGGATAAACCTTCAGTTACAATACGTACCGAATTTTTTAAACCGGAAAAAGGGCGCTATTTACATCCTGAGCAGCATCGGCCGATCACTCACAGAGAGGCTGCACGGTTTCAAAGTTTTCCTGACAGCTTCAAATTTTTGGGTTCAAAAATTGAAATTGCCAAACAAATCGGCAATGCCGTGCCACCGCTTCTTGCTGCAAGGGTGGCAGATGTAGTTAGGCTACTACTTGATCAAAGATATGAACAATGGATGTCTTCTCACAAAAAAAACGAAGCCAAATTATGTCGCGCGTAAGCGGCAAAAACACCAAACCTGAATTAGTGGTGCGCTCCTTGCTCCACAATATGGGATACAGATTTAGGCTTCATAGAAATGACTTGCCCGGGAAGCCTGATATCACATTACCAAAGCACAAAAAAATCATTTTTGTTCATGGTTGTTTTTGGCATGGTCATATAGATTGCCCACGGGCTAAACGACCGGCAACCAACAAAAAGTTTTGGCATGAGAAGTTGGATAAGAACATAGAAAGAGACAAAATTACTGTTAATAAGCTTAAACAATTAGGTTGGGATGTTTTGATTGTCTGGACCTGCGAAGTGAATGACACTGATAAATTAAAAAATAAACTTCTTTCATTTCTCGAAGGGCAAAAAGAGAAAATTACATATGAACTCTGAAGGAATCAGAAAACGGTTGCAGAAATTATTAATCAACTTTGAACAGGAATTAAAATCCGATAGTTTACGAAATAAAGTCCTTTCACTTATCCCCTGTTTTCAACATTTACGAGATTTAGGGAAATCTCTAATCCCTGCTACAATTGCAAAAAGCGCTCGGGATAGAATCCTCCATTATTTTAAAAAATATCCCGCTGTTATAATCAGCGGTGATGAACTTCTTGTCGTTTCGGGTATCCAAGAATATGCCCGAAGGGTTCGAGAACTAAAAGTACAATTTGGATGGTTAATCGTGAGCGGATTGACAGCCAAACAAATGGCGGAAGAAAATGAATTTCCGCTTCCTAATATTGATGTAACATCCATGGGGCCTTCTGATTATATCTTACTTTCAGTCGTGCAGGATAGAGATGCGGCCCATCGATGGCATTTGGCAAACGAAATAAGAAGAGAAAATATTGCTGTTCGTGATAAAATATTAAAATATTTAAGATATAATGTCGGTCAGAAAGTTACAGGGGAAGAATTGAAATATCTGGCAAAAGATAGATCGGAATGGGCCAGGCGAGTAAGAGAATTACGGACGGAATATGGTTGGCCTGTCGTCACTCAGAATACAGGCCGTCCCGATCTTGAAGTGGGAGTCTATATGCTGGAAGCAAACAGACAAAGCCCTGAACATGACCGTCACATTCCTGACCCAGTTAAAAGAAAGGTTCTTCGGCGAGATGATTATAGATGTACGGTCTGCAAATGGTCCCACGACGAATGGAACAGATCTGATCCTCGCCATTTGGAGTTACATCACAAAAAACACCATGCAAAGGGTGGTGACAACACGGAAAGCAATCTTATTACCGTATGTACGGTATGTCATGATGAGATACACCGAAAGAAATAGAGTTGAACGGCAAGGCCGAACAATCTCTTCCAGCGGACCGCAAAAAGCCGCGGCCGCTGAAGAGTACGTTAGCTATCCAAGTTGCTCATGAATAGGAGTGTTTATGTTTAAAGTAATACAAAATGCCACGAATCGTTTAGATATTGAGATGAGTGGAAGGTTAGATGCTGTGGAAATGACAACTGCGTTAGATGAACTTGTCAGCAAGTCGAAGAATATTGAAAATGGCAAAATGCTGTATGAAATTATTGACTTTCATCTTCCGTCACTAGGGGCAATTGGAATTGAATTTTCTCGCCTTCCTTCGATGTTTGGACTTATGAAAAAATTCGATCGCGCAGCGGTATTGACTGACAAGACTTGGTTAAAGAAAGTGAGTGAATTTGAGGGTGCTTTGTACCCAGGTCTAGAAATTAAGGCTTTTAATAGGGATCAAAAAGTAGAAGCAGAAGCTTGGTTGTCAAGTTAGAGTGACACTTTTTGCAAAACATAGCTATAATCATACGATACTGAAACCAATCATTTTGAAATGTTGGAAAATTTTAGAGCCAATGGATTTGATAAAGATTCCGTAAATCAGAATGTAAATCTTCAATGTCGTAGTACTATATTTTATAGTAGCTGAAACAGTACTTTAAGAGAAATATTGAAAAACGGATGATCGTGCAAGATGAGATTAGATCCCGGGATATGTTTGGCATATTACTCAACTCACCGTTGTTATAAAGAGGATTTTTTGATCCTGGTTATTTTAGAACCTTCCAGGGTTAAATTATACATGAGTCCTTTATTGTTGACAACAAACCCGATGATAGGTTTTTTCAGCGTATTGGAATCCAGTGAGCCACCTGCTCCAAAGGAAGCAATTGCAACTGACCCATCAAGACCAACTTCCCATCCGTCACTATTTCGGAAATTCTGCAACGCCTTTTTAGACATGAACATTAAAATTAACGTTTTGGACTGGGCACCAATCTGAAAACCTATAGATGCTGAAACTGTGTTGTAAAAATCGACTGTCTTACCATTAATTCGTAAAGCGCCCTCACCATATTCTCCACCGATCCCA
>JAFDHS010000134.1 GCA_019308655.1 Deltaproteobacteria bacterium | reverse complement strand
ACTCATAAAATAGTTCTTTCTTTTGATAAAAAAATTGCCGTTAACCCGGCGGGGATTATATTGAGTGTTTATAGCAACAACCGCAAGGCATCAAGGAACGGAAAGTTCATAAGACGGGGCAGACAAAAAATATTGCCGCATTCTTATCATTATATAGAAAAAGCCTGCCAAAAAGAGGTAGCATCTTTTTTTTGTTTGTCAACAAAAAATACAAAAACAATAAGTCCCTAAGCCGGATAAACCGGAACCGGAATTATTTGCCACAAAGTCACGAAGGCACAAAGTATTTTTGGTAGTGCTAAACAAGTAGTGTTATATTAATCTAAATCTCTTTAATGCCAACGGTAAGCATGTTATTTATCACTACCTATTATGGGCTACCGTATTTTTTTTAGATTATATCCTTCGGGTCTTAGTGTCTTGGTGGCGGTAAGAGTTTTTTGACATAAAATACACGAATTTTAGAATTAAGATACTAACAGCAAGGTGGCAGAATATAAGATGAGATATGAGGCCATGCAGCCGGACGGATCAAGGTTGGTTCCCACCTAATATGCCTTTTATTTTTCCTGATATCAGCTCCATATTATACGGTTTTTGGATAAAATCAATGCAACCGCGTTTGAGTATCTTTTCCGCTTCTCCTTTTAAACTGTATCCGCTCGAAAGAAGAACCTTAACATCAGGGTTTATATCCTTTATCCGGTCAAAGGTTTTACCGCCATCCATCCCCGGCATAATCATATCCAGCAGGACAAGATCGATTTTATCCTTATTTTCCCTATATACGGCAACAGCTTCTCTGCCGCTTCCCGCAGTTATTATATTGTAGCCCATCTTTTCCAACATTTTACGGACAACTTTAATGATATGCTCCTCATCATCCGCTATCAAAAGAGTCTCCGTGCCCTTTATTATTTTTTTCGAGATTATCTTTTTTTTGCCCGCCTCTTTTTCCGATGCAGACAAATAAACAACAAAAGTACTCCCCTCTCCTTTTTTGCTGAAAACCTTGATGACACCGCCATGATTTTCGATTATGCCGTAAACGGACGCCAGTCCCAACCCCCTGCCGCGACCTTTCTCTTTTGTCGTAAAAAAAGGCTCAAATACCCTTTGCAGCGTTTTGTTATCCATACCTGTTCCGGTGTCGGTTACCGATATCTTGACATAATTTCCAGGTTTCAAACCGATCTTATACGCATTCTCCTTCGAAACGGACTCATTTCGGGTTTCAATATAAAGATCGCCGGCACCTGTCATGGCCTGGCAGGCATTAATATATAAATTGAGAAACACCTGATTAATCTGACCTGCATCAACCTGTGTCGATTTAAGATCCTTTTGTAAGTCGAAGTGAATATTAATCTGCTTTTTTATTCGGCTAAACATTAAGGCGGACTGTTTAAGCAAATAGTTCAGGTTGGTCAGTCTTACGTTGTATTTCCCGTCTCTTGCAAATCCTAAAAGCTGTTGGGTAAGTCTGGCCCCTTTTTGGACGTGTTCCTCAATGGCAATTAATTGATCGGCATATGGATAGTCGGGACCAAGACCCAAACGCATCAAAGACGCACACCCCTGAATACCCATAAGAAGATTGTTGAAATCATGAGCTATACCCCCGGCCAGCGTACCTATGGCTTCCATTTTTTGGGACTGGCGGAGTTGTTCCTCCAGCTCTCTTCTATAGCTGATATCCCTTGCAACCCCATAACTTCCAAATAGTCTCCTTTCTTCTTCGGAAGCCGTGCTGTCGTATATGGTAATGGCTATAAGCTCTATTGGCAGATATTTAACTTTGGAATCCTTGTAATTTTTTACTTTTAATCTTATCTGGCTTGTTATTGTTTTACCTGTCTTTCTTTGGTTAAAAATCCAGTCGGCTTTTTCACGATCTTCATCGCAGAAAATTCTATGGTAGGGTTTCCCAATAAGCTCTTTGGCGTCATATCCGAGAAGACTTTTGACGGTCTCGTTGATAAAAGCAAACCTTCCCTCCGGATCAAGGGTATAAATTATATCCGGAGAATTCTGAACTAGATACTGATAGCGTTTCTCCGACAGATTCAATTTTTCAGCAATAGCCTTATTTTCCTCTTTGAGTCTTTTCCGTTCCAAAGCGTTTGTTACGGTTTTTATAAGTTCCTCATACTCAAAGGGCTTTTGAAGATAATCGTATGCGCCTTTTTTCAGGGCATTTATTGCCGATTTGACAGAGGCGTTCCCCGTCATTATTATTACAGGGGCATCAGGTTGCTGCCTGGCCGCTTGTTCCATCAAGTGGAATCCATCCATTTCAGGCATGCAAATGTCGAAAAGAAAGAGATCAAATTTTTTTTCGGCCATGACCCAAAATGCTTCAACACCACTGTTTACAGTCTCAACATCAAACCCTTGTTTTTCTATAAAAAACTTAAGACTTTCGGTCATCCTTGGTTCATCGTCAACGATTAAGATACTGTAACTTAAATCCATATTTATCCCCAAAAACCGACTATTTCCTGCTTGCAGAAACCGGCAAAACAATTTTAAAAATTGTACCTGTATCCTTATTGCTTTCGCAAGTAATAACTCCGTTTAATTCTTTAACAGTGTTATATATAATGGAAAGACCTATTCCGAAATGCCCTTCACCTTTCAAACTGTTATACGGCTCAAAAAGGCGTAATTTTCTATTGTCGGGAATACCCGGACCGTCATCTCCGACGGTTATTTCAATCTCCCCCGGGATTTTCCTTTTATCCCCTATGAATATTTTGCCGGAAAAACTTACAGGTTTTGTTTCAACATAAATATTCCCTCCATCAGGCATTGCTTCCGCTGCATTTTTGATAAGATTGATAAGAACTTGTTTAAGACAGTTTTTTTCAGTAACAATCTTTGGCAGAGAAGAATCAAGCTTAAGATGGAGATTTATCTTTGAGGGCTCTAAAATAGATTTTTTTATGATTTTCAAAAAGTCTGAAAAAAGAATATTTATATCGACCGGTTCTAATTTCTTCACCTCAGGTCGGGCAAAAAAAGACAACTGCTTGACTATTTGCCCGACTCGGTCCACCTCTTCGGTTATAATTCGCAGTTCATTTCGTACAGGATGATTTTCCGGAAGCTTCAGACCTATTATCTTTATATAATTCTTTATAATACCAAGGGGATTATTTACTTCATGGACAATTTGCCGGGCAATAGTCGAAGATGCCTCCATGCGCTCGGACTGTATTCTTCTTGCCTGGTTCCGTCGCGCTTCATCAACATGGATGCACATTGCAGCCTGGTTTGCAAGCATTCTTAGAACCTTTATCTGGTCTGAAAATTGCCGGAACATGGAGTCATCTATGCCGATTACCATCACTCCCACAGGCTTTTTGCGTGCAAGCATGGGAAAACACATCATCCCTTCCGTTCCCAACAAATGTATGATCTGCTCGTCTGCTATGGATTTCGTACCACCTGCCAAATAACCGAATGAATCGACGACGATTCTTTTGGAAAGGGATCTTGCAAGGAGGTTTTTATTATCAAAAGGAATTGCCAGATTATTTATCAGTTCAGCATAGTAACTCTCTTCGGGTAAACTTCCGACCAGAAGATCTTTTTCAGGCTTGTGCAAAAAGAAAAAGGTTCTCGTTACATCGAATAAAATCTGTAGCCCCTGTTCCACGATTTTCAGTATGGAATCTCTGCAATCGACATTTAAAAGGTTCTGCACCGTACCGTAAAGCAAAGAAAAATTTTTTACTTCGCCTAACAGATCTTTTTGGTATTTATTACCCTCTTGCCCGGACGGTTCTGATTTGTCTGCACTTACAGAAAGTTCGATCGGTATATTAAAGGCCAGGGCGACATCATTTGTTTCTTCCCTGCATTCCAAAACAATATGTTCCACATGAGAAGGGGTAAATCCGAAAACCGCTTTTGCGGCCTTAAGCGCGGCTTGCCTGTCTTCATCATATTTCACACAAAGAATATTTGCCACATATACTATCTTAACAAGCGGCAAAGCATGTAAAATTTTATCTACAGGTTCATGATGATAAAGAACGGCATCTGCCACAA
>JAFDHS010000133.1 GCA_019308655.1 Deltaproteobacteria bacterium | reverse complement strand
CCTTTTCCAACTTTAAATCCTGCATGAACGCAGGACCGCCCAAGTTATCAAGGATAAACGCCGGAGCCAATCTCTCAAAGTGTTCTTTCAATACGCTGACTTCCGGCATTTCCTCCCAATACTCCAACCATTCGTCGTGATCTTCCGGGGCAAAGCCGGTTTGCAGAAGCCCGATCAGAAACTGGTACAGCGCCCCCTGAAAGTCCGGCCGGGGCGCCCTGATCTCCAAAACGGGATTATCTCTTTCGGTAATCTGCCAAACAGCGATCTTCTCCTTTTGGCCGTCGGCACGGACTACCGGCAACCATACATCCTCAATCAGATTCATTTGCTTTCTCCTTGTTAAGGCCCCAGCCCATCCGGGAATCGTAACAGGCTTGTACTTCTGCAGTTAAGGGCAACACTTCGACCCATTTTAAAACCCGCTCGGTTTCCTTAAGTTGGTTTATCGGGGCAGTCCATTGATCAGGAATCTTCTGCATGGCAATCTCCCAATCTCTGTACGGCAAGTTGAACATACTCATCTCCCAGTCAAAATCAGTCCCTTGGGCGTAGGGTTTCAAAACATTCTGTTCAATTCGAGCCAAAGCCACCGTGATGGTTTCATCTGAAAGGCGTGTCGGAATTCGCGTCTCCTCATTCCATCCATTGATATCTTCCGAACTGGAACGGGTGTAGCCCATGTTTAAATTCAGCGCGTTCAGTCGGGCCATGCCCCGTTTGCTGCTGTCCGTCCCTTCGGCATCAAAGGAAATTTCTTGCAGGGCTTCTGGAATATCGTCTTGCGCGTCAATACCGTACACGCCTTCGATGAGTTGGCGTGATTCCTTGGGCGTTTCGATGGCCCCGGACTCCACAAGCCGTTTCTGGGTCAGCCATAGTTGTCCAACGTGAGGATATATAACCTGTGTGCCCGCAAATTCAGCCTTGAGCCAATCTGCTTGTGGCGTATCCGTTGGTTCAGGCCCCGAGACATAGAGTATTGCCTCCCCGCGTTGATCTGTGGCTCCTTTTTCAGTTAGCGGGATGCCGTTTTTATCTCTGACATGTCGATGCAAACGGCCGGCACGCTGGATTAAAAGGTCCATCGGAGCCAAATCGGATATCAGTACATCAAAATCCAGGTCCAGCGATTGCTCCACCACTTGAGTGGCCATCACCAGCCTGCAACTCCTATTTTCCGCATTCGAATCTTTACCGAAAAAATGCAACGTTTCGGTTTCGATCCGCTGACGATCTATCATGGCAAATCGGCTGTGAAAAAGGCTGAGATTTGCGTTGTCGACCCATTCCTGTCCTGAAAAATGATCATAAGCATTTCGTGCATCCCCCACGGTATTGCGTATCCAGCAAACGCATTGCTTTTTCTCAAGGGCCATCCTGACAATGGTTTCCACTTGCTCGATGTCACTCACAGTGACAACCGATACTTTTCTTTCCGTCTCGCGCCGGGTCCGGACATGCCATTCATATCCGTGAAATGGCGGAATCCGTGTGGCCATGGGGTAGTCAGGGGTCAGGCTCAGTTCGGGAATATCTTGGCCGGAACCGTCACAAAAAGCTTTAACGTAACGTTCACGCATCTCCTGTGGAAGGGTTGCCGAAAGCAAAACCGCACTTCCGCCATTGCGGGCATGGGCTTCCAGTAGCGTCTGCAACAACTGGTTCATATAGGGGTCGTATGCGTGGACTTCATCAACGATAAGAACCTTGCGGGCTAATCCCAACAATCGAAGGGATTGATGCTTCGCCGGCAGCACCGCCAGAAGAGCTTGATCTATGGTACCCACTCCAACATCCGCAAGCAGCGATTTTTTTCTGCTGTCCGCCAACCATGCGCTGCAATAGGCTTCACCGCTATCCTCATCCTTTGTGTATTTACATTTTTTACCGGTAACTTCCGATGGACCAACCGAAGCACGAAATCCGTCCGATAGGTGCCTGGCACCATGAGATAAAACGATTGATGGATTTTCAGCATCCGCAAAAAGCCTGCGGTAGGCTTTGGCCAGTCTTTCATACATGGCATTGGCCGTTGCCATGGTTGGCAAGGCAACATAGAGCCCATCCGCCAACCCATTTGCCATGATTCGATGCGCCAGGGTTAAAGCAGCTTCAGTTTTGCCAGCGCCGGTAACATCCTCAAGAATGAAGAGCTGGGATTCCTGAAAAATTTTTGTTGATGCCGTCCAGTGCTGCAATGGTGTCGGCTCATAGATGAACGGAAAGAGGTTCTTGAGACCCAAAAATGGGGAGACACATGCAGGAGAGAGATCAGCTTCACTAAGAATTCGATGGGCCATAGGTAAAGCATTATCATCAAAATAGGTTTTGAGTCCCTTTAGCGTTTTGCAGTAATCTGACGTTTCGAGGCTTGAACCGAGCCAGTCAGCAAGTACGACAGCCCCTGCAATCAGCCATGATTGTTGCTTCAGGCGCTTTTTAAAAGATTTGTCCGCCAGAACCGCAAGGTCAATATCAGTCAGGAAAAGCTCATCCATTGCCACGATGTACTCGAAGGCTGCTTCCTCATCCTCCAGCGTAAAAAAATTCTGATGACGACATGAGGAAATCTTCGGCGGTGCACCATGGTGGCCGGTTACAATTTCCAGCCAAGGGTCAAAAGCTCGAAGATACTTTTTCAAAGTTGGATCATCCGAATTGAAACCCAATCCGCCTTGACGGAGCCATCTGATTGAAAGGACGTTACGCCAAAGCATAAAACCGAGGGTGTCATGGCGTTCCGTGTAAAGCATTCTGGGATTGGGCTGAACGAGTTCAGGTGCCATTTGTGGTACTAAACCTTGAAAAGCGGTAGCAAACTTCCCAATATCATGCAGGCTGAAACAGAAGGCTAACCATGCTTGTAACCAATCTCTTTTAACATCAAGGCGTTCAGCTATTCGTCGGCATAACGGGCTGTTCGGGGAAAATAAATACCAACCGACAGCGGCTACATCAATGCAATGGTAAGGCAAGAGATGATAGCTTTTGTTTTCGGCGGTTTTCCCCCAATAATGATAATAGTCGGGCATGGAAGGTATTCCTTGGAAGCAAAAAAATAGAACCGATAAGCATCAACTGATTTTAATCTTTTTTTGATAAAAACCTTTGATTTATAATGAAAATATGAATACGCTTCCTGTTGAAAATGTCAAGAAGGTTATATTTTTATTCACAAATAATTATTGGAGTGACATAAAAAATTGGTCAGATATAAATCATTAAGCAATAGTAACGACAATTGAAGAACCCGTCGTATATTTTGCAATTCAAATAATAGGCTTGAATCTTTATAAAATCCAGGTTTTACTTATTATTCAACGCCATCCATATTTTCCCTGCAAGCCGTGCGTCGTCAAGAGCGCGATGCAGTTGTACTCCCGCAGGTAATTCGCCAAAGAGGTGTCGGGCAACCGTCGCCAGTCGATGGTTAGACAGTCGGGGCAGTTTCCTGCGGGACAACGCAAGCGTACAGCGCGTCCGGTTTGACAGGGTCCACCCCAACCGGCTGAATTCGTACCGCAAAAAAGACCGGTCAAACCTGGCGTTGTGTGCAACGAGAACGGCCTTGCCGATAAATCTTTGAAAGCCTTTAAACACAACATCGGGGGAGGGTTGGCCGCACAACATATCATCATTAATACCGGTAATGCGTTGAATGGCTTTGGGTATGGTGCGGCCACAATCAATCAGGCTGTGAAATTCGGAAGTAATCATTCCACTATTCATGCGAACGGCACCAATTTCAACAACACGGTGCCCCTGTAGAGGAGACAATCCTGTGGTCTCTACATCAAAAGCGACAAATTCTTTCAGCATACTCTTTCCCCAAATAGCGGATTCAAACTTCCAGCCGGACCAAACCAACCAACTTATTTAATAAAATCAAAACATTTACAAAGGTCTTTCATACGTCATCCCCACGAAGGCTGGAATGACCTGAATGAGGATATTTCCCAAAAAACTTCCCCCTTCACTCCTGAAGCTCCCAACAACATTAAATTTTTTTGGGAATTTCCCCTATCAAAATGAAGCGATCTTCCTATATACAACCTTAATCA
>JAFDHS010000132.1 GCA_019308655.1 Deltaproteobacteria bacterium | reverse complement strand
GGGATGCGCATTGAAAATCTTTGTATGTTCTTTCAGTCGTCCTTTTATGGAAACAATGGTACCTTTTTCGAGAAAAAGATCCGAGATATTGATTGCCTCATCCAGGAGTCCACCTGGATTGTCTCGAAGATCGAGAACAAGTCCTTTTAAAGGGGTATCTTTTGATTCCAGTTTTTTAAGGGCTTTTTTGATGTCCGGGGTGGTATTGTCCCTGAAATTTGTTATCCAGATGTATCCATATCCCGGCTTCAGGCAGATAGACCTGACGCTTTGAAGCGGAATGTCTTCACGAACCAGTTTAAAATTTATGGGCTCGGTAACCCCTTTTCGCATTATGGTTATGCTAAGATTTGTTCCTTTGGGGCCCCTCATTTTTTTTACGGTCTCCCAAAGCATCATATCTTTGGTCGATTCTCCGTCATATCTTTGGTCGATTCTCCGTCTATTTTGATAATGATATCCTTAGCCTTTATACCGGCCTTGTAGGCTGGTGTCCCTTCGATAGGAGATATCACGGTAAGGCGGCCCTTTCGCATGGTTATTACGATGCCGATGCCGCCAAACTCACCCTTGGTTTCGACCTGCAATTCCTCAAAGGCTTCCGGCGGAAGAAAGGAAGAGTGAGGGTCAAGGCTGTGAACCATGCCTTGAATAGCTTTTTGCATTAGTTCTTTGGTATCAACCGGATCAACATAGTTTCTTTCAACTTCGTCAAGCACTTCGGTGAATAGTTTAAGACCCTTATAGGCCTGTTCACTATTTGCTGAAAGGTCATGGTAAAAAGCTGTTATGCTGAATAAAACGGCGGCTGCTACAAGAAACCCCAATTTTATGGATCGTTTTTTATTTCTGGTCATATAATGCTCCTCGTTTTTTTAGACCCTTAAATATTTAATTTGAATTCAACCAGTTAAGAGGATCTACAGGTTTTCCGTGATGGCGTACTTCAAAATGCAGACACGGACCTGTCATGGAGCCTGTATCACCTGCCGTAGCAATAACTTCGCCTGTTTCTACGTGGTCCCTCTTTTTCTTAAAAAGCTCTTCTGCATGCGCATAAAGAGTGTGGTAATGATTTCCGTGATCAATGATGATCATGTTGCCATAACCCTTAAACCAGCCTGCGTAAAGTATCCGTCCGCTGAATACGGCATGAATGGGATCTCCTTTGTCAGCCTTGATCTTGATGCCGCTGCTGAAATTTACGATATTGAACCTGGTATTTTTATATGGGCCGAAACAGGAGAGTATTTTACCTTTGACAGGCTTCTTGAGCAAGCCTTTATAAAAATCAAAGGTTTTTTTGCTTATTTTTTTATTTGTTCGGGATTTGTTCTGTTTTGGAGCTTGAAAGTCGGACGTTAAAGATTTTATTGTCTTATCCAGAGATTTTCTCGACGCTTTTAAAGCGTTGACAGCAGCTATTGCAAAAGATTTTTTAGTACGTATATCTTTAAGAATTTTTTCACGTTCGGCTCTTTCACGAGACATCATTTCAACCTGCTCCCGGTAATCGGATTCAAGTGAAAGTCGTCTGTTTTTTTCCGAATTCAGCTTGACTAATATTTCTGATCGACCGACTTTATCTTTTATAAGATTTTCCAGAAGTTTTTCATCAGTGTGAAGAATTTGCTCCATGGCTCTTTTTTGTGTAACAAGCTCATACATTGATTTGGCCGAAGCAAGAATATCTGCTTCTTTGTTCAATCGATTCAGCTTGTAAAATGCAACCAGGCGTTTCAATGTATAGGTTTCGGTTTTTTTTATTTTTTCTGAAAGATCTTTGGCTGCATCAGTACTTTTAACTATTTTATTTTCCAGGTTGTCAATTTCGGATCGAAGCGATTTAATCGTTTTTTGTGTTTTGTCTATGGATAAATCTATGTTATTTAAGGCGCTTATGATTTGAGCTTCTTTTTGACTGCAACTAAGGAAATCAACCTTATGTTTTTCTATTTTATTAGAGATATCTTTAACTTTTGTTTTGAGGCGTTTTATTTCGACCGATTGGGATTCAGATGCAACAACTGTACCGGGGATAAATACAAGGATAATCCAGGCAAGCGTAATTGTGGTTTTTATAAAAAAGTTTTTGACATACAATTTTGAGTCATCCCTGTATATCTTTTCGGTCCACGACCCTATACCTTCAAAAATTGTCTGAGTGAAAAATAACACCCCAACCAGGCAACAAATATGCTGCAAAATATTATTCCGCAAGAGATGCTAAGGGGGAAAAATCGAATATTTATAATACAGGAAGAAGCGGTCTGTTCCATACTTGAAGATATGAATGAAAAAGCTATGAATAATCCGGCAATTCCGATAACCCCTCCAACCGCACCTTCTAAGATACCCACAATGTAGAAAGGGGCTTTTATAAAAATGTTCGAAGCTCCCACGATACGCATAATTTCAAGTTCTTCCCGTTTTGAATAAAGTACGAGACGAATGGTATTTGCAACGATAAAAACCGTTGCCATTAAAAAAAGACAACTCATCGTAAATCCGGCTAATCTGAACAGGTTAAAAATATTTATGAATCGGCCTATCCACCTTTGTCCATATTCCACATCCTCTACTTGGGGGAATACTTCAACCCGGGTTGCAATGCTCTCTATTTTTTCAGGGTTGGCAATGGATTGAGAAATGGTGATTTCAAAGGCATCCGGAAGCGGGTTTTTTTCAAGATTATCTAAAAGTGAGGATTGTCGCTTCATCTGTTCTTTAAGGTATTTTAACGCTTCATCTCTTGATATGAAAGTGGCATTTGAAATTCCGGATATTCCTTTGATTTTCCGTTTTAAGTCAAAGAGTTGATTTTCATTGATATCTTTTTTAAGGTATACCATCATCCTTACCTCTTTTTTCCAGGAGCATATCATATCGTCTACATTTAAAAAAAAGAGACCAAAAGCGCTGACAATAAGGATTAAAAAGGCTATTGTAATGACGGTTACGCCGTATAAAAAGCTGTTGCTCAGAATATCCTGTATGGCCTGTTTTACAAAAAATAACATTGGACCCGGATTTATAAAGAGATGATTTTTGATGTACGCGGAATATCCTGTTTAAGACGACCTTTTTCAAGATAAATGGTGCGGGCGCTTATAGTGTGGATAAGTTCCTTGTTATGGGTTGCAATAATAACTGTTGTACCAAGGACATGGAGCTTTTTAAGAATGTCCAGGATGATACCGGCGGATTCATCGTCCAGACTGCCGGTTGGCTCGTCGGCAAGAATTATCTTTGGATCACCTGCAACCGCCCTGGCAAAGGCCACTCTTTGTTGTTCTCCGCTTGACAGACCGGCAGGATATGAATCAAGCTTTTCTTCCATGCCGCCGGCTCTAAGCAGACGTTTTACTTTTTTTTGTATCGTGTGCTTTTTATTCCCTGCAACCTCAAGTACAAGTGCAACATTTTCAAATACGGTTTTTGTCGGAATGAGTTTAAAATCTTGAAATATAACTCCGATTTTTCGTCTTAGTAAAGGAATTCTTTTACGGGAAATTCTTGACAGGTTTATTCCGTCTATAAGTATTTCGCCTTCCGATACACCTTCGGCAAGATAAAGAAGTTTTAATAGACTTGATTTTCCTGCTCCATTGGGTCCGCTGATAAAAAGAAATTCGTTTTTGGCAACATCAAACGTGACATCAATCAGAGCATTCTTTGATCCGTAACGCTTGTGAACATGAAACACCCTGATTATTGCATTTTTGTCGATCATTATTACGTTATTACCTGACGACAGATTTGTATAGTGTTGTCTTTTAATCCCGGTTCCTTAAGAGTTTGGGATTGACCGGTAGGGATTTTATTGATATGGATTCTCTGAGTTATAGGGAGTGCCCTCAAGGTTTTCCTTATCTCAAAGCCCCTGCTGATTCCATAAATTATAAATTATGGCTTCTTCCATTTCAGTGGGGGTTTTTTTCTTTAAGAACTATAAAATCAACAAATGCTTGTCAATACCTATAAATTCAGAGGTGTTTTTACCCATGAAACACGAACTTATCGAGTTAATCTGCCGAAAATCCTTTAAATACAGTGACACCCCCGCATTTAAGCTTGCATCAGGAAAAATGAGTTGTTTTTATATTAATTGTAAGCCTGTTGTGTTGAGTCCGAGAGGAATGTTTCTCGTTGGGCATCTTGTATTTGATGCTGTCAAAGATCTTGACATAAAGGGAATTGGAGGTCTGACATTCGGGGCTGATCCCATAGCTGTTGCGACATCTTTTGCATCTGAACTTAACAAACGGCCCATAAAGGCTTTTTCCATACGCAAGAACCAAAAAGAGCATGGTATTATCAAGTGGGTTGAGGGGGACATGACCCCCGGAGATCGGGTTGTGATCATAGAGGATGTGGTTACGACCGGTGGTTCTACGATCAAGGCCATTGAGAGGGCACGCCTAGAAGGGCTCGATGTTGTAAAAGTTGTGACTCTGATTGATCGTCAAGAAGGTGGTCTTGAAAATATTCGTGAATATGTAAAGGATGT
>JAFDHS010000131.1 GCA_019308655.1 Deltaproteobacteria bacterium | reverse complement strand
AGACTGGCCGGAAGCTGCAGTTGCTCCATTTAAAGACGTAATTTCCGATCCTGTTGCCTGGGCAAAAAAATGTGTGGATGAGTATGGCGCTCAAATGATCGTTCTGCAGCTTATCAGTACCGATCCGAACGATAAGGATACCACTCCTGAAGATGCGGCTGCTCTGGTTAAGAAAGTATCGGATGCCATTGATGTTCCCCTGATCGTATGGGGCACGGCAAACGTCCAGAAAGATGAAGATGTTTTAAAGAAGGTCGCGGAAGAATGCCATGGTGCGTCTCTGCTGATGGGACCGGTTGAGGACAAGAACCACAAGGGTATCGGTGCGGCTGCTATGGCATACGGTCATTCGGTTATTGCATCTTCTCCCATTGATGTAAACCTTGCCAAACAGGTCAATATTCTTCTTGAAAATCTGGGTATGCCTTTAGACAAGATTGTCATCGATCCGAATACCGGTGGTTTGGGTTACGGTCTGGAATATACCTATTCGGTAATGGAACGCCTCCGAATGGCGGCTATGGCCCAGGGTGATGACAAGTTGCAGCAGCCTATCATTAACAACATTGCCAAAGAGATCTGGAAATGTAAAGAAGCCAAACAAACGGCAGAAGAAGCTCCGACGCTGGGTGATCCTGAAAGACGCGGGATCATGATGGAGGCCGTAGCGGCTGTTACTTATGCTATAGCGGGTTCAGATGTCCTGATCATGAGGCATCCTGAAGCCATTCGCATGACCAAGGCTTATTTGGATTTGGCTGTAGCCGGCGGTTCGGCTGCTGATGTTGCAGGTATTACAAAGCAGTTGCCTGGTGTTGATATTGATCTGGCATCACTTGCACCGGCACCGGATTTAACAATAGCGTAAATCAGATAAATCAATAAAACTTCAGCCGGGCTCAAAATAAAAAGAGGCGGGCTGAAGTTTTAATGAACAGTGGCGGCAAGGCTTTTCTTTGAAATAAACAGAAGGCTTGAAAGCCTGTGTATTTTTTTCAACAGCTGTGTGAACAACTTGAACAAGTTGATAATTTGTTCAAGACTTTATTTATATTAACTCTGAGGAGGAACCTCGTATGGCTGAGAAGGCAAAAAAATTGGCTGATCCCGTAGCAGCGTCTTATGATGTCGCAAGCCAAAAAATGATTAAACGTGCCCAGGATCTGGGTGTTGAGACGGTTTTTGACAGAGCTGCAAACATGAAGCCCTGTAGCATCGGAGCCGGTGGAACATGCTGTAAAAACTGCTCCATGGGTCCGTGCCGCCTGCCCCTTCCCAAGGGCGGGATTGAAGGTAAGGATGAAAGAAAAGGTCTTTGCGGTGCAACCGCAAATACCATCGCAGCCCGTAACTTTATCCGAATGATTGCCGGCGGTGCCTCGGCTCACTCTGATCACGGACGTGGCGTGGCAGAGGTCTTTATGGCTGCTGCCAAAAAAAAGACCGAGGCATACAAAATAAAGGATACCACAAAGCTTCTGGCTGTGGCGGCAGATCTGGGTATCGCGACAACCGAAGAAGTAGACGGTGAGCAGGTCCAGCGGAATATTGATGAGATTGCCGTGGAAACGGCTGAAGCAGCGCTGAATGAATGGGGCAAATCCGAAGGCGAACTTCTCTATGCTAAAAGTAAAGCACCGGCAGCGCTTTATGAAACCTGGAAGAAAAATGGTGTGGTTCCCAGAAATATCGACAGGGAGATCGTCGAGATCATGCACCGGACCCATATCGGCGTGGACCAGAATTACCAGAACCTGATGAAGCAGGGCACCCGTGCGGCCATTGCAGACGGCTGGGGCGGTTCCATGCTGGCCACGGATCTTCAGGACATCCTTTTCGGTACACCCTATCCGGTTGCATCGGAAGCAAATCTGGGCGTTATGAAGAAAGATATGGTCAACCTGGTCATTCACGGCCATGAGCCCATTCTTTCCGAAATTATCGTAGCGGTCGCCCAGACCCAGGAAATGATCGACTATGCCAAAGAGAAAGGCGCCAACGGCATCCAGCTTTCCGGCATCTGCTGTACGGGTAATGAACTCGTCCAGCGTCACGGTGTTCCCCTTTGCGGTACATTCCTGCAGCAGGAACTGGCCATCATAACCGGTGCTTGTGATGCTATGGTCGTTGATATTCAGTGCATCATGCAGAATATTGCAAATGTTGCCAATTGTTTCCACACCAAACTCATTACTACCCATCCCATCGCAAGGATGGAACAGGACCTGGAACCGGGAAATGTTTCTCATATCGAGTTTGATGAGCATCACGCAGTTAGAGACGCCACAAGAATCGTCAAAATAGCCATCGATAACTTTACCAACAGAAAAGCCGAAGTGATGATTCCCGAAGAGAAATCTCCTATCATTGCCGGTTTTGGCGTGGAATCCATTGAATATCACCTCGGCGGCACTTTCCGCGGCTCCTATTTCACCCTGAATGACAACATTATCAACGGCAGGATCAGAGGTGTTGCCGGTGTTGTAGGTTGTAACAACGCCAGGACGCGTCACAATGAAGGGCACATCGAAGTTGTAAAAGAACTGATAAAGAATGATGTTCTTGTTCTGACTACAGGGTGTAACGCCATCGCCTGTGCCATGGAAGGCCTTTTAACACCGGAATCAGCCGCTGTTTATTGTGGTCCCGGTCTGGCCGAGGTTTGTGAAACCGTCGGTATTCCGCCGGTCCTCCATCTGGGTTCATGTGTTGATAACTCCAGAATTCTGCTGGCAGCCGCCGAGGTGGTTAAGGCAGGAGGTTTGGGTAATGATATCAGAGACTTGCCTGTTGCAGGAAGTGCGCCTGAATGGATGAGTGAAAAGGCCATCAGTATTGGCCATTACTTTGTTGTTTCAGGTGTTTACACGGTCTTCGGCGTTACCATGCCGACATCCGGCGCCCCCGTATTCCAGGATTACATTTTTAATGAATATGAAAAACTTTACGGTGGAATGTGGGATTTTGAGATAGATCCGATTAAGCATGCCCATAAGATGATCGCCCATATCGATAAGAAACGTAAAGCTCTCGGCATCGACAAGGCCAGAGAAAGAGTTCTTATGGATATGTCGGATCGACAGGCGCTTGATTAGCAGGTTGGAGCCCTTTATAAATTGGAAAAGTCTTTTTACGGTACGGATAGGGAACTTGTCTGCAATAACGGAGATTCCGTTCCCTATCCAATCTGAAATTAGAATAAATCCTCAACGAAGGAGGAAGTATGTCTAAATTAGTAGCATTTGCAGCCATCCAGGGTGGCTACAACGTCGTCTCAAAGGTTGAAGGCGAGTACAAGAAAGCTCTTGCGACCTATAACGCGGATACAAAAGTTGGTTTCCCCAACACTGGCTATTATCTTCCGGTTATCTATTCTCTTCTTGGCCACAAGGTTGAAACCCTTGAAGACATGAAAAAACCGCTGGACTTTGCACGCAGTCTTCTCCCGGCCCAGATCAAGAGTTCTAACCACCTGCCCTACCTCGGCCCCCTACTGGATGCCGGCATGGCTGCCGTTCTTGCTTTTGAAATCAAGGAAGCCCTCCGCTATCTCAATGAGCCTGATTTTTATCTCCATTCGGAAGACGTTGATCTGGATGCCGGAAAGATCTGGCTGGGTGCGGCAGATGACGTGGTTCTCAGGAAAAGAGGTGTTGAGTTTGTTGATGGTTCGGCTCCGGGTTTTGCAGCCATCGTGGGTGCGGCACCTAGTCCTGAAATTGCCAAGGCGATTGTTGAAGAATACCAGTTAAAAAATCTCTATGTCTTTCTTGCAGCCAACCATAACGGCACAAGCGTCGCCGAACAGCTGATTGAAGCGGACGTTCAGATTGGTTGGGGTACCCGAATCGTACCGTTCGGTCCTGATATCTCTTCTGCTGTTTTTGCCCTGGGTTTTGCAAACAGGGCTGCAATGTCTTTCGGCGGTGTTCAGCCGGGTGATGCCAAGAAGATCCTTCTGTACAATAAAGATAGAATCTTTGCTTTTGTAAACGCGCTCGGTCATGTTGGAACCGAATGGGGAGCTGCTGCAGCCGGTGCTGTTAACTGGGGCTTCCCGACAACCGAATGGGGAGCTGCTGCAGCCGGTGCTGTTAACTGGGGCTTCCCGACTTTGGCGGATTCGGATATTCCTGAGATTCTGCCGACCGGTGTTTGTACTTACGAGCATGTTGTCGCGAATGTTGGCTATGAAGAAATGTGCCAGAAGTCCATTGAAATCAGAGGGCTTAAAGTCGCTGTTACTGAAATTGATATTCCCTGTTCCTTTGGTCCGGCATTTGAGGGTGAAAGAATCAGAAAAGCCGACCTGCACAGTCAGATGGGCGGTGGAAAAACTCAGTGCACCGAGCTGGTAAAACGGGCGGAGATGAATGAGATCGAAGATGGAAAAGTCGAAGTCATCGGTCCGGATATTTCCGATCTCAAAGAAGGCGATACGCTGCCTCTGGGTATATTCGTTCAGGTTGCCGGCCGTGAATTCCAGTCTGATTTCGAGCCTATTCTTGAGCGTCAGACCCACCACCTGGTTAATTATATCCAGGGCATTATGCATATCGGCCAGAGAGATATCGCCTGGGTCCGCGTGGGCAAAGCCGCTGTTGAAAAAGGCTTTACCTTAAAGGATATCGGTGTGGTTCTTCATGCCAAGCTGCATCAGGATTTCGGTAGCATTCTTGATAAGATCCAGGTAACGCTGTACACCAAAAAAGACGATGTTGATGCGTTGACGGAAAAGGCAAGGAACGAGTACCATATGAGAGATGCTCGTGTGGATAACATGACGGATGAGAATGAGGAGATTTTTTACTCCTGTACTCTCTGTCAGTCTTTTGCTCCCAACCATGTATGTACGGTAAGTCCTGAAAGAACAGGACTTTGCGGCGCATACAACTGGATGGATTGCAAGGCGTCTTATGAAATCAATCCCACCGGCCCCAACCAGCCCATTGAAAAGGGTGAATGTCTTGATACTAAATATGGTCAATGGAAAGGTGTCAATGATTTCGTACAAAAGGCCTCCAGGGGTGCTGTAACTCATTATAATTTTTACTCAATGCTCGTTGATCCCATGACCACATGCGGTTGTTGTGAAGCGATTGCACATGCGGTTGTTGTGAAGCGATTGCTGCCATCCTTCCCATGTGTAACGGTGTAATGAGCGTTAACAGAGAATATATGGGCGATACGCCTTGCGGTATGGGTTTTACCACCCTGGCCGGTGTTATGGGCGGTGGTGCAATGTCTCCGGGTTTTGTGGGTCATTCAAAGTACAATATTACCCAGCGCAAGTTTATCGTTGGTGACGGCGGACTCCTTCGCATAGTCTGGCTGCCCAAAATCCTGAAAGAAGAGATTAAGGACCGCTTGATTGCACGAAGTGAGGAATTGGGCGTTCCCGGATTTTATGATATGATAGCCGATGAGACGGTCGGAGTCACCGAGGATGAAATTTATCCCTTCCTCGAAGAAAAAGGCCATCCGGCACTTAAAATGGATCCGATAATGTAGTTAAGTATTAGATATATTAAGGGGGCGGGTTTAATCCCGCTCCCTTTGTTACCCCTATCCATCTCTCCTGTCTTTTTGGGGTGATACCGCAACTGAATCTCCCTTTAGGAAAGGGAAAGACCGGAACGCTTCCCCTTTCCTAAAGGGGAATTCAGGGGGATTTATTTTGTGCACATTTTAAATAGTAACAATTGGCCGTAAATTCTACGGTGATGGCCTGTGGAGAGGCAATAAGACCCAAATAGTCATTTTTCGGGCGGCGTCTGTGAAGCAGGAATTTCTCATCACTTCTGCTAATCGGTAAGGGTGAGTAAGAAGAATAAGGAACAGGAAACCTTCGAGATAAAAAACTCGAAATTTTATTGGCGCAATTATCTGCGTTTTTAAGTTTTCAACCAAGATAAGGAGACAAAGATGGCATTAACCGGTATTC
>JAFDHS010000130.1 GCA_019308655.1 Deltaproteobacteria bacterium | reverse complement strand
AAAACCCATGCAAATACCAAATAGAACAGAATGCTATCAGCTGATACATGAAATGGGAATGCTGGACAACATCGTGGCCCATTCTTTCCGGGTCTGTGAGATCGCAACCTATCTAACGGATCATATGATCAAGCAAAATATACAACTGAATCGCGATCTGGTTCATACATCAGCCCTGCTTCATGATATTACAAAGACAAGAAGTATTAAAACCGGTGAAAAACATGCTCAGACCGGTGCCCGGATTTTGAATGACATGGGGTATCCCGAAGTGGGCGGCATTATCGGTCAGCACGTCCGGCTGAACAATTATTCTTTCTCAACTTTACCCGAAGAGGTGGAAATTGTATATTATGCCGACAAGAGAGTGCTTCACGACAAGGTGGTTCCCCTTCAGGACCGCATGGAATATATATTGAAACGTTATGGAAATGATCCGGAACGCCGGCAGCAGATTCGACAGGGCTGGGTTGAAACCGAAAAACTGGAAGATAAACTTTTCAGATACCTGTCGTTTGCGCCTGAAAAACTTAATGCCATCACAACTGAAAACCGGGAATCCGATTTTTTTGCCTACCGGGAATCCATGGAAACTAACCTGTAATTTAAAAAACTTTTTCCGGGTACATCAAGATTTGGTTTAAAAAGGAGAAAACATGCGGAAGTGGAAACGCTGGTTACTTATAACGGGATCTACTCTTATCGGACTTGTGATTTTATATGTTGTTTTCAGTTTCCGGTTTCTCGACTTTTTTGTAGACCTCTGGTGGTTTCGTTCCCTTGATTATGAAGGATATTTTTTACAAAGGCTGTTTTATCGTTATCTGATCCTTGCATCGGTAACATTTGTTTTCTTTTTGATCTTTTTCCTCAATTTCTGGCTGGCTTCCAGATATCTGGGCACGGCAATCCCTGAGGGATCTCAGACAAAAGGCCCGGCCAAAAAACGCTATTTGGACCTGCTCAAAAAGTTTCAATCCGGTTCTCTGAAAATATATACCCCCCTTTCCCTTATACTCGCCGTCCCCATTGCAATCCCTTTTTACGAGCAATGGGAAAAAGCCCTGCTCTATATATTCTCCCCCCATACAGGAACCATAGACCCGGTATATGGAAAAGATATCGCTTATTATCTGTTTTCATTTCCCGTCTATACGCTTGTCCAGCATAAACTTGTTATTGTTTTTTTGCTCCTGTTCTTTGCTCTGGTATCACTTTACTGGATTGAGAGCCGTCTATTATCCAAAGAAAACCAACAGCTTCCCCGGGAAGCGAAAATTCATCTGACAATCCTCTTTTTGATTATCACTTGCGTCCAGGCATGGGGCTTTGTGCTCGAACGCTATGCACTTCTTTATACCGACACCCACATGCCGCTTTTTTTCGGACCGGGCTTTATGGAAATACGGTTTGCCTTACCTTTCATCTGGGTTACGCTTCTCTCTTTTATGGGACTGGCCGTATCATTAATTTTTTTAATCCATAAAAAAAAGGGCGTAAAAATATGTATTCTTTTCAGCATCTGTTTCTTGTTTGCATTATGGGGTAGAAATGGTTCTTTTTTTCCGAAAATGATAGAAAAATACATTGTCAAACCCAATGAGCTTGTCAGGGAAAAACCATTTATAGCCGCCAACATCAAAGCAACATTGGCTGCTTACAACCTGGAAAAAGTCGAAACCCGAAAATACCAGGTAGCTAACGGATATGAGATCATCTCAAACCCTGATGTAAAAAAAAGCCTGCGCAACGTTCCAACGTGGGACAGAGAATTTCTCGATGATGTGGCTAAACAACTTCAGGGAATACGCCCATACTATTCATTTCCTGATGTCGATGTGGACCGGTATGATGTGGGCGGCAATTCTCAGCAGGTTTATCTGGCGGCACGGGAGTTGAATATTGAAGGCGTTCCAGGTTCCGGGAAAAATTGGGTTAACACCCACCTGGTATATACTCACGGAAACGGAATCGTCATGACCCCGTCAGCCCAGAGCGGTGATGAACCCATGACCTGGTTTATCAAGGACATTCCGCCGAAATCGGATTACGGAATTAATGTCACACAACCCCGTATTTATTACGGAACAGGAATTTACGACTATATCATTGCGCCCAATGATAACGGTGAATTCGACTATTCCCGGGAAGAAACCAATGTGATGGTGAATTATGAGGGTAAAGGCGGCATCCCGATCTCCTCTCTTTTTAAAAAATTATTATTTGCAACATATTTTGAGGACAGGAATATTTTTCTTACCACAAAAACCAACGAAAAAAGCCGAATCCTCTTTCGAAGAAATATTACAACGATTATTGAGACCCTGACCCCTTATTTTCTTTTAGATGAAGATCCATACATAGTGACAACCGACAAGGGGCTTTTCTGGATTCAGGATGCTTACACCATTTCAGACAAGTATCCCAATGCTCACCCTTATGACAAAGAATCAAACTATATACGCAATTCCGTTAAAATTGTTATTGATGCCTACAATGGGGATGTAAATTACTATATCGCCGATCCCAAAGATCCTTTTATCATGACATACGACCGAATCTACCCGGGATTGTTGAAAAATATGGATAAAATGCCTTCCGAGCTCAAAAAACATCTCCGATATCCCACGGATATTTTTAAAATACAGATGGAGCTTTATACCAAATACCATCAAATTGATCCGGATACTTTTTACAGACAGGAAGATAACTGGAAAACCGCCCAAATGATCAAAAACGACAAATCGTTTCCCATGGAACCGTATTATTTAACCCTGAATTTATTAGATCCCGAGACCCATGAGTTTCTTTTGCTCAATGCCATGAGTCCCGTGGGAAGAGATAATTTACGATCCCTTGCCATCGCAGGATGCGATGGAGAAAATTATGGGAAAATCGTCGTTTACAGTTTTCCAAAGGGAAAACAGGTTTACGGCCCCTCTCAAATCAGCAGTCTGATTGATCAGGATACGGACATTGCCCAGCAGCTCACCCTTTGGGACCAAGCCGGCTCGGAAGTAAAACGGGGAAGAATAATCATCCTGCCCATCGGCAATTTAATGCTTTATATTCAACCGATTTATATCAGTTCCGCTTCGCGTTTAAAAATTCCGGAACTCAAACGACTCATCGTCAGCCAGGGAGATCTGGTAACAATGGATGCGTCTTTGGAAACAGCGTGTCAAAAACTTGAAAACAACCTTAAAGAGAGAATAGAGAGAAGAAAAGGCCGTTTTCCAGTATTGAAGAGCAAACCTGAAATCCCCGGGGAAACAGAAACCCCTGCCGGGCAGGAACGGAAAGAGCCCATTAAAGATGTGATGGTTGAACAGCCTTAGTATTCTAAAATTCGTGTATTTTATGTCAAAAAATTTAAGAATTTAAAAAAGTGTGAAGTGACTAAAGTGATCTAAAGTGCCTAAAGTTGAGGTGTTCTATCAATTTTATAAAAAGACGGAGCGAAGCGACTCATTCACTTTAGCTCACTTCAAACTTTAGCTCACTTTAGCTCACTTTTACGGTTTATCCGAGTTAAGGAACTCGGCAGGTTAATAATTCTCACCTCTTTTTTGATTTTATCAACTATTTGGAGAATCCTATGAAATACAAACCGTTTCGATTTCGACCTTTTGTTTGGGTAATTTTGATATGCTTTATGGTTTTATCAAGTGCCTGTACTTCAACAATCAAAGGCTGGTCTCAGGAATCCTATCGGATCGCCGGCTTCAACAGTAGTTCCCTGAATCATCATGGCTTGGCGATTTTGCCTGTGATCATTCTGAAACAGTCTTTGGAAAATACTACGAAACGTGATGGGCAAATTCCCTCTGCTCCTTATGCTCCAGGAAAATCTTCCGATGGCACGGGAAAGAACCAACCCTTGATCACTCAAGACATCTACCGAAGCATCCTGAGCGAAATTCTCCTCAGTAAAATTCAATTACGGCACCCATCTCTCAGGGTTGTTTCTCCGGGAAATGCTCTCAAAGAGCTCAATGACAAAAGCTTGACCGGATCCTATATAAAGTTCAATCGTGATTTCCCGAAAATAGGGCTTGAAAGCGCTCTCCTCAAGAAATTTGGGAAAGCCCTTAACTGCCGTTATCTGTTCATCACCCAAGCCATTATGAGCAAATCAAAA
>JAFDHS010000129.1 GCA_019308655.1 Deltaproteobacteria bacterium | reverse complement strand
AGATAGGCTTTTGAAATGGCCTCTTTAACGGTATCGCCAAGAGCGGTTACGCCCAGGACTCTTCCGCCGTTTGCAACGATTTGATCATTTTTTACGGCAGTACCTGCATGAAAAGCAACCGTATCTTTTAATCCGTCCACATCGTTGAGCCCTGAAATCGGCAAACCTTTTTTATATGCGCCCGGATATCCTTTAGCGGCCATGACAACACAGACGGATGCTCTATGATCAATTTCCAGATTGTATTGATGGAGTCTCCCTTCGGCGGCAGCCTCCATCAGCGGTATTATATCATTTTTTATACGCATCAGGAGGGGCTGGGCCTCAGGGTCTCCCAATCGTGTATTGAATTCAAGAACCTTTATCCGGTCTCTGTCTATCATAAGTCCTGCGTACAAGATACCTTTGTACGGACGTCCTTCAGCAGCCATGGCGCGGACGGTCGGTATCATCACTTCATCCATGATTTTTTTATGCATGAAGGCATCCACGATAGGGGCAGGGGAATAGGCACCCATTCCACCGGTATTGGGGCCTTTGTCGTTTTCGTATATCTGTTTATGGTCCTGGGAGGAGGGAAGGGGAAGGACGGTTTCTCCGTCTGTGATGGCTATGAAAGAAGCTTCTTCACCGTTAAGGCATTCTTCAATCACCACTTTTTCCCCGGCATCCCCAAAGGTTCGATTTTGAAGGATTTCTTTGAGAGCATTTATCGCTTCTTCTTCAGTGGTGCAGACGATCACCCCTTTACCGGCCGCAAGGCCGTCAGCCTTAACCACCAGAGGAGCTCCCATGGTCTGGACATATTTTTGAGCTTCGTCAAAACGGGTAAATGCGGAACCTGCTGCGGTGGGGATGTTGTATTTGTTCATCAAGGCCTTGGCAAAGGATTTGCTGGCTTCCAGTTCCGCAGCCTTTTTAGTCGGACCGAATGCTTTTAATCCCTCTTTCTCAAGGATATCAACAATTCCTATGGCGAGAGGTCCTTCCGGGCCAACCACGGTAAGATCAATTCTTTCTTTTTTTGCAAATGAGACAAGTTGGTCAATATCATCGGCACTTATGGGCACACATGTTGCCAGTTCCGCTATACCTGCATTGCCTGGAGCACAATATATTTTTTCTACTTTCGGGCTTTGAGCGATTTTCCAAACAAGAGCATGCTCCCGTCCGCCGCTTCCGATAACCAGGATATTCATCAAAAAACCTCCGTATGAGCCAATTTTCGTCGGTTCTGTATTTGTTAAGTGAGCTAAAGTTAATGAGTCGCTTCGCTCCATCTTTTTTATATAAAATTGACAGAATGCCTCAACTTTAGGCACTTTAGCTCACTTTAGATCACTTCACACTTTTTTAAATCCATTCAGATTTTTTTGACATAAAAAACACGAAATTCAGAATTAAGATACTAACGTTTATGCCCCTCGATACCTAAAGAGATCAATTTGTCAAGCAGCCGGCTGAAAGAGATCCCGGCGGCTTTTGCTGCAAGGGGCAGAAGACTGGTCGGCGTCATGCCGGGGATTGTGTTGGTTTCAAGAATATAGAGATCATTATTTCTGAGAATCATGTCGGTTCGGCTGTATCCTTTGCAGAAAAGGGCCTTGTGAGCTGTTTTTGCAAACTCTTTAGCTTTTTCGGTTATACGCTCGCTGATGTGTGCAGGGCAGACCTCTTGAGCCGAACCCGCTGTATATTTTGTTTGAAAGTCGAAAAAAGCATGTTCCTTGTCAGGGATAATTTCTATAAGCGGTAAGGCTTCCAGGTTATCATTGCCGATTATGCCGGCTGTCAGTTCAATACCTTCGATAAATTTTTCAATCAGAACCGTATCATCGTGTGCAAAAGCGGTATCCAACGCATTTTTAAGGGAGTCTTTTGATTTGATAACGCTCATCCCGATGCTTGACCCCCCCCGAACCGGCTTGGTAATCAACGGCAGACCAAGTTGTCTTATACATTCGCAGGGATCAATTGGGTTTCTAAAACCGGTAACAAGGTAAGAAGGGACAGGGAGACCGGCTTGTTGATAAAGCTGTTTAGAGACAACCTTGTTTATGGCAAGAGCGCTTCCGAGTACGCCTGTGCACTGATACGGAATGTTAAGAAGATCGAGCAGACCTTGGATCGTGCCGTCTTCACCGTAAATCCCGTGCAGTATTACAAGGGCAAAATCGATCATGGGAGCGTCTGCTGCCAGGCGGTTAATGTCTGTTTTTGGGTCATAGCGAATGATCCTGTATTTTGCCTTGTCCAGTGCTTTAAAAACCTGGTCGCCGCTCTTGAGAGAAACTTTTCGTTCGGAAGATGCGCCGCCTGAAAGAAGTGCTATGGTCAGTTTGTTCATAAGGTTAATGGCCGGGCTAAATTTGTGGTGAGTTAAAGAGTTCCTGTTTTGCTTTGTTGTATTCATCCCGGGTGATCAGCCCTTTCTCCAGCAGGCGGCTAAGCTCTCCTAATTCTTTGATACGAATGACGGCCGGGTCTTCCAGTTGATGCAGGTTCGCAAACGAATTGTCTTCAATTAATGGAACGCTTTCAGGTTTGCCTAATTTTAAAGATGCAAAACCACCCAAGAGACTCACTTCTACGGATCTTCCCTGGAATTGGGGAAGCGCCAGCATCTCTTTGAGCGACTTTTTCTCTTTTTTCATGCGCCGGTAGAAAAGATACCCTGCGATAATGATAAAGATGGAACCTCCGGCAAAAATCCATGCAATATAATTGACGATACCGCGAAAGAAAATTACCATAAGTCCTATACCAACAAGAAGAACAACATGGAGTACAAGTATAAAATAGGCGACGAAAACGCTTTTCAGAACGCCGTTTTGCTCCTTTTTTTTGTTAAATGCCATAATATTTTACACTGAATGTGGAGTATACACCCTTATTTTTTAATTAGAATTTATCCTTTTTTAACGGATGATTTTTTTGATCCGATAGATTTTTCCAGCTTTGTTTGGTATCGCTGGGGCATTTCGAATACGATCGATGTATTCCGTATGGAATTAAACTTCATAATCATAAAATTTATTTTTTTTAATATACGGGATTTTTGGGGCGTTTCTTCTATATTTGCCAAAAGATCTTCCGCCTGTTGTATTTTTTTTTTAAGTTCTATTTCCGGAGGGATAAAATTTGCGTTTTTTAATAATTTGTACGCCATACGAAGATCTTCCGGAACATGGCTGTCATCTTCATAAACAATGGGTTCGCCCGACCCTTTCAAGTTGTCAAATTCTCCTTTTCTCTGGGCTTGAATAATCCGTTCCTCAACTATTTTATCGAAACCTTCAAACATGAATAATCTTTTTTCCTTTTTCCAAAATTGATAGTCTTGTAAAAAGTTCTGTTTGTTTTTCTCCCCCCTCATCAAGAAAAGCGGAATTTCAGCTTCTTAGAAAACATAAGGCCCTGCTGGTTTCTTAAAAAGCCTGAAAAAATATAAACTACAACTTATAGAATATTGGATTTGATTTTTCAACAATATATGGTGTTGATTGTTTGGAGTTTTGGTTTTTTATAAACCAGCAAATTCCAATAAATATTTTCATAAACCCCGTTTTTTTTCAAGCTTTAATCTTTGATAGAAAATTTTGTAAGGTAAGGGTTTATCATCAAAAAGAGTTTTTAAAACAAAAAAGCCCCTCTAATATTATAACAGAGGGGCCCAATAAAAATTTTGTAAACCGTTTTTTTATAGAGAAGTGGTGGCGATGCAGGGAATTGAACCCCGGACACTGCGGATATGAGCCGCATGCTCTGACCATCTGAGCTACATCGCCTTGATAAATTTTTAGTTTATGCCTGTTTTTTATCGGCAAAACGAATTTTTAAGGTCGAACTTTATTTTGACTGAAATTATAAAAAATGACTAATTAACAGCTTTTGGGGTTTTAGTCAAGTTAAAATTGTCAGCTGGGTTTGTTTTTTGAGAAGGTTTTTCAACTTCAACGGTAAAATTTACAAGGTCGTCCGGCAAGTTGGAAAAAACGATCATAAAAGGAATATCATTACCGGGTTTAATCTCTGCATTTATTTTGTTGTCACCATAAGGATTTAATAGGCGTTTGTTTATTTCAGCCGGATCCAGATTGGCAAGGTCTATGTCTGATAGTTCATTACCGCAATAGACTCTTTTGGTTTTTACAAGAATTTCCCCCTTTGTAAAGAGGTTGCCTGCTATTCTGACAAAACCGCCGGTTTGATCGGATTCATTTTTTACACGGCCTGTGATTACAAAAAGTCTGCCGGCCTTTGTATTTTCTACAAATTTACCATTTATGCTCTCTTTTATCGGGTTGATTCTGATCTCTCCGGCATCTTTTTGAACTTCGGTGTTGAACAGATTACTGATAAAAGTGTTTACAGGTTTGATAAATGTGAATGCTCCGTAAGCACCAAGGGCCACAAGGGCTGCAATTATAAGAACAAGAAAAAGTATTCCGGTTGTTTGCTTTTTGTTGGTTTGGGTTTGATCATCAAAAACGGGGTCTTCTTTTATATGGGCATCGGATATCTCTATTTTAAGGGTATCAAGGCTGGGTTGGTCTCCATGGCCTTGAGTATCGACTGTCTCTGCGGGAGATTCGTCTCTTTTTTCTACCGTCGGCTCATCATAAAATGCATTGTTCTCCGACTTGTATTCATCTTTAAGGCCGGTTTGGGAAAACTCGTTTTCCTGAGGTCTTTGTTGATTATCTGAAAATTGTTCGGATTCGGATTCGGGTTCAAGATCCCTGTGTTTACTTTCAAGTGAAGCATTTGCATCATCAGGTTCTTCATCAAATCTAATTTCAAGATCTGATAAATCAAGATCGTCTTCCGTCATCTCATCTTTTTCATGTTCAGGCTCAAGCGCCATATCCAGTTCTAATTCAAGGTTCTCTATATCGGTTTTACTCTTCTCATCAGTGAATTCTTCAGATTCATCAAATATAATTTCAAGGTCCGATAAATCAAGTTCATCAACCTGAAGTTCCTTTTTTTGATCTTCAAGGAGAGTATCGGGCTCTGCAACATCTTCATCAGGTTCCAGTTCAAGATCAAACTCAAGATCAAGGTCTTTTAAATCCGTTTGATTTTCGTTATCAGTCGCTTCTTTATAGGGTTCAATATTCTCTGTATCTGATAAATGAAGATTGTCTGCATCAATCTCGATTCCAGGTCCCATTTCCTTTGAATTTCTATCAATCTCCGATCTTTTTATATCCCAATCAAGTTCAAGGTCCTCTATTTTCGGCTCTGTATTCTCCTCGACAGAGGGTATCTCTTGGTTTGATGATGATGGATCTTCATTTTCCTTTTGAGGTTCAATTTTTTGAGCATTTTCTTTGTCATTATCAGCGGCAACGGTTACAGTCGGCTTGTCGGTTTTTTTTACAGAA
>JAFDHS010000128.1 GCA_019308655.1 Deltaproteobacteria bacterium | reverse complement strand
TGCTTGAAGCCGAAGACAAGCCGCCGGAAAAGTTGAAATCTCCTCCACCTCTTGATGTTTTGGCGTTAGAAGTCGGATACGGTCTTATTCCTTTAGTGGATTTGGAACAGGACGGACAACTCCTGGATCGGATTAAGTCCATTAGACGACAAGTTGCTCAGGAAATAGGTATTATTGTTCCTTCCATTCATATCCAGGATAATATGCAGATGAAACCTGGTGAATATTCCATTTTGCTTAAAGCAAATGAAGTGGCCGGGGGAGAGTTGATGATAAATTGCTATTTGGCCATGAATGCAGGAACTGCTGAAGAAAAAATTGACGGTGTGCCGACCAAGGAACCTACCTATGGCCTGCCGGCTTTCTGGATTAAAGAAGAAGAAAAAGAAAATGCTATGGCCCTTGGGTATACGGTGGTTGATCTGTCTACCGTTCTGGCAACTCATCTGTCCGATATAATAAGACGCCATGCTCACGAATATCTGGGAAGACAGGAGGTCCAGCAGCTATTGGATAATCTTAAAGAATCTCATCCAAAAGTAGTGGATGAGCTGGTTCCGAACTTGCTGCCGCTTGGTGGAGTCGTCAAGGTTCTCCAGAACCTTGTCAGAGAGCAGATTCCTATTCGTGATCTACTGACAATTTTAGAGACACTGGCTGACTGGGCCCCGATGACAAAAGATCCGGATGCACTGACCGAATATGTCCGTCAAGCGCTTTCAAGAACGATTACCAAACTCTATCAAACGCCGGAGGGGAATATTCCCTTGATATCCCTTGATCAGCGTGTTGAAAATGTCATATCCGGAGCGATTCAGCAAACGGAGCAAGGCAGTTTCCTTGCCATTGAACCTGATATTGCCCAAAAAATCATGAAAAATCTTGCACAAAATCTGGAGAAGTTTTCATCATTGAATTATCAACCGATTGTCTTATGCTCGGCTCAGATCAGATCACATTTCAAAAAACTTACCGATCGCTTTGTTCCTGATTTGGTGGTGCTTTCATATAATGATATTTTAAACAATGTTCAAATTCAATCTTTAGGAACAGTGGGGCTTTCCGATGCAGATTAAAAGGTTTGAAGCACAGAATATGACAGAGGCTTTAAGGATGATTAAAAAAGAATTTGGTTCCGAGGCGGTGATTCTCTCTGCTACCAGCCTGAAGAAAGAGAAAGGTATATTTGGTTCCCTGAGAAAACCCGGCGTAGAGGTGACAGCAGCAATGGATACCCATGAATCCGAATCGATAAGTATACCTATGGATGTTCATAAGGATCAAACCGGTTTTGAAAATTCAGGCAGGAAAAATAGCTCGCTGCAATCAATCTACGAAGGAAGAAAAGTTATAAATAATAAACCTGATCCAAAGATCAGGGAAAATGATCTTCTTCAAAATGATGCCAAGGAATTTTTTACATTACATCATCAGATGGTCTCGGAAGGTGTACAAGAGGAGATAGCCTCGGAAATAATTGAAGAATTAAAATCAACCGGATTTTTAAAGAAAAATCAAGAACCCAAAAAAATCAACAAGAACTTGATTCGTGTTCTTGAGGAAATAGATGTCGAAGTCAGTCCGATAAAAATTGAGGATGGGAAACAAAAAACGGTTGCTTTTGTAGGTCCTGCCGGTGTGGGAAAGACGACAACCATTGCCAAATTAGCAGCTGTCCAAACTTTCAGGATGAAAAAACGAGTTGCTTTGATTACACTGGATAATTATCGGATTGCCGGTATCGAGCAACTTAAGGTTTACGCAAAAATTATTGGAATACCCATGGAGGTCGCTTCAAACAGTAAAGAATTTAAAGAATCTCTTAAGAAATTAAGAAATAAGGATCTTATTTTAATCGATACTGCAGGAATGAGCCCAAGGGATGAAGATGAATTCAATGAGCTTAAAGGGGTTTTTGATAAGATTCATCCGGATGAAATTCACCTTCTTATGAGTGCTGCCACAAAAGATAACGATCTTATTAATATACTAAAAAGGTTTAAATTGTTTTCCATTAATAGATTGATATTTACAAAGCTCGATGAAACCACCTCACATGGAAACATCCTCAATCAATTAATTCGAACGAAAATACCCGTTTCATATTTTACAAACGGCCGGCAAGTACCTGAATGCATTGAAGAGGCAACCCTGGAAAAATTGGTAGACCTGACAATAAACCGGGAAATGGACGGACACCTTTTGTCTACCCCCTTAGAGATAATAAAGGACGAAAAAAAAGAAGAGAAAATTAACGCTCCTCATTTCAGAAAATTTCACATTGCCAATAAGAATTCAGGTGTTTTTCATTCTCCTGAGTGTAAATATGCAAAGAGAATTAAGGCAGGGAATAAGATAGTTTTTGAAAGCGTATTGGAGGCGGTAAATAAAAAGTTTAAGCCTTGCAAACTCTGTAGTTCTGACAGGGTTGAAAAATATAATCCACTTCCTGAAGTCGTGGATGAGAAAAAAATTGATAACTATCGATAGCAGCTTTTCTAAAAGAGGAGAGAAAAACAATAATGAATCAAAAAGATTCTTCAAACAAAGTTATAAGTTTATTCAATAAAATTGAAGATAAAAATAACAATTGTAAATCGAATGCACGAGTGATTTCCATAACCAGCGGCAAAGGCGGAGTGGGCAAAACAAACATTGTTGTCAATCTTGGATTTGCCCTCAGCCGATTAGGGAAAAAGGTTCTTATTCTGGATGCCGATTTAGGGTTGGGAAATCTTGATATATTGTTAGGGATAGCTCCCAAGTATAACTTTTCCCATGTTATTACGGGCGAGAAGACCATCTCTGACATTACCATAGAAGTCCCTGGAAAGATGAAGATCATTCCAGCTTCTTCCGGCATCCAGGAACTGACACGGTTATCACAGGAACAAAAGATAAGGATTCTTACGGAACTTGATTTAATGATCGATCCTGTGGATGTTTTGTTGATTGATACGGCAACGGGTATTTCGTCAAATGTCATGTATTTTAACTCTGCCGCGCAAGAGGTAATGGTAGTTGTTTCTCCTGAACTTACTTCCATTACAGATGCCTATGCCTTGATGAAGCTTTTATCCAACAAGTATTCAGTGAAGCATTTTAAATTGTTGGTGAATATGGCTAAAAATATCCAGGAGGCACAGGAGATTTTCAGAAATTTGAATCTGGTTGTTAAGAAATTTTTAGATATATCAATCCAATACATAGGGCATGTCTCTTTTGATGAAAATGTCAGGAAAAGCGTTAAGCGCCAAAAGGTTGTGAGCGAATTATATCCGGATACCCGTGCAAGCAAGTGTTTCGAATCCATGGCAAAAAAAATATGCATATCACGGGAATCACTTCTTCCAAAGGGGAATACTAATTTTTTCTGGGAAAACGTTCTCCATAAAAAACATAATTAAAATGTATTAGGGCTGGTTTTGATGGTGCAGTTGGCAGAAAGACAAATAGAAAATCCGTATAAAGATAATCACTTGTTAAGGAATCAATTAATAATTGAATATTTGCCTTATGTTAAACGTATCGTTCATAGAATTGCAATCCATCTTCCTTCTTCGGTAGAGATTGATGATTTGCTAAATGCAGGTGTTATTGGTTTAATTCAAGCAAGTGAAAGGTATGATGTTTCAAAAAATAATAAGTTTAAAACTTATGCAACCTTTCGGATTAAGGGGGCCGTTTTCAGCGAACTGCGCTCCCGTGACTTCCTTTCCAGATCAGATAGAAAAAAAATTCGGGAATTGGAAAAGGCATACTTAAAGCTGGAGAGGGAATCAGGTGGAGAGGTTCAAGACAAGGAAGTCGCAAAAGAGATGGGACTTAGTCTTGATCAATTCTACCGAATCAAACAAATATCTGCTATCTCTTTTATTAGTTCCGAGGAAATAATCTATTCTTCAAGCAAAGAAAAAGCGACCTTCATGAGCTGTTTAGCAGATAAGGATATTGAAGATGCTTTAACATTGACGAGACTGAAGGAAATCAAAACTGCCCTTGTGAAGGCCATTGAAGAATTATCGGAAAAGGAAAAAATGGTAATTTCAATGTACTATGTAGAAGAATTAACAATGAAAGAGACCGGCAAGGTTTTAGATATAACAGAATCGAGAGTTTCACAGATTCATTCCCAGGCGATTATTCA
>JAFDHS010000127.1 GCA_019308655.1 Deltaproteobacteria bacterium | reverse complement strand
AGCACTTTCATCCAGCCGGATAGATGCAGGTGCGCATATTATCCGGACCATTGCCCTGGAACTTGAACGTATCGCAAACCACATCGGCGACCTGGGTGCGTTAAGCGGTGATGTCGCCTTTCTGCCTCCGGCAAATTACTTTGGGCGGATGAGGGGGGATTTTCTCAACCTGACGCTTCTGATATGCGGAAACCGGTTCGGCAAAGGCCTGGTTCGACCCGGAGGGGTCCGGTTTGCCCTGACGGATGATGTCCGAAAAACACTGAATGAACGCCTTGGCAAACTGACACCCCAGGTCAAGCATGTACTTGATCTTTTACTGACGACCTCCAGTGTTCAATCCCGGTTTGATCACTGTGGTGCCGTAAGCAAAGCCGATGCGGAAAAACTTGGACTGGTCGGTCCTGCAGGGCGTGCCTGCGGACTTGCCTATGATGTGAGGCGCTGCTTTCCAACCGAGTATTACGCTCGATTGGATATTCCTGAAAATGCAAAATCCACAGGTGACGTACATGCACGGGCAACCGTGAGAGCGGAAGAAGTTCTGCAGTCCCTTGATATCATCAAGAGCCTCTTAAATGGTCCCATTAAAACCCGTTGCGTTGAAAGCATGGATTATTCTTCCCTGGCGCCGTCTTCTTTCGTGGTCACCCTGAACGAAGCCTGGCGTGGAGAGTTGTCTCACTGCATTCTGACCGATGATGACGGCAATATTCTTCGCTATAAAGTCAAAGACCCCTCTTTTCATAACTGGAACGGCCTGGCCATGTCGTTGAGAGATACGGAAATTTCAGACTTTCCACTTAACAACAAGAGTTATAACCTGTCTTATTGTGGGTTTGACCTATAAAAAAATCTTTCAACACAAATTATTAAGAGAAAAAAATGCTCAATACATTAAAAAACAGACTTGAACAAGGTTACAGAACTACAAAGTACCCAAACGAAAAAATTGAATTGCCGTCGCGTTACCGTGGACGGCCTCAGGTGAACAAAGATGCACCAGCCGAAGTGATCGCAAAATGCGCGGATGCCTGTCCCCAGAATGCCATTGACGCTTCCCGTAAATTAATCGACATGGGGCGATGTGTATTCTGTGGAACCTGTGAGCGCATCTCAAAAGGAGAATTCATCTCTTTTACACAAGATTTTGAAATTTCCGTATCTGAAAAACAACATCTGCTCACTGATGGAAGGCTGCCGTCTCTGGCCGAACATTCAAAACAGCATTTTAAAAAGCTGTTCGGAAGGTCTCTTCAGCTCCGGCAGGTATCGGCAGGCGGATGTAATGCCTGCGAAGCGGACTTGAATGTTCTTGCCACTCCTTTTTTTGACCTGGCACGTTTTGGTATCAATTTTGTGGCGTCTCCCCGTCATGCCGACGGGATTGTTGTGACGGGGCCCATTTCAAAAAATATGAAAACAGCGCTGCTCCAAACATACGAGGCCACTCCTTCTCCTAAGGTGGTGATTGCCGTTGGCAGTTGCGCTCTGACCGGCGGCCCTTTCAGGGGGTCCCCCGAAATAAACGAAGGCCTGGACGGCCTGTTGCCGGTGGACCTGTTTATTCCCGGGTGTCCGCCTCATCCGTTGACCAACTTGCACGCGCTGTTGACTTTTTTTAAATAGTGTCGGTAACTCAAATCGAGCCGGACATTGCCAACCCTGCGTAAATTCAGTTGAATGACTGAAGACCATAAAGAGCCGTATGAATCGAAAGCTTCAAAGTCGGGATGCTTACCGATAGCCTACGGCTCTCAAGCCGCTTGCAGCATAAAATCCACATGCACGGCATCAAAGGGAAATTCGATTTGACCCTTATCGGTTTTTCGTAGTATTCCAGTATTCAAAAGCACCTGCACATCACCATGCACTGCTTTTACGTCTCTGCCCAGCCGACGCGCTGCCTCACGAATTGACATGTGGCCGGCACCTGTCATAATCTTGAGGAGTTCCCATCGCTTGCCCGAGAGCACCTTGAAAAGGAGTGTAGGCGACTCAAAGCTGATGAATGTTCCTTGCTGTTTTCCCTCTAAAGCTCCAAGCAACCGCTTGTTGATTTTTTCACGGGAAGAAATCCCCATTGTTACGGTACGCATGTCAAAAACCTCCAGTTGTCCACATCGTTCCAAAAGTCTTCGATCAGTGCTTTTGGTGTGGTGAAAACATATGGGATTTCATCCTCACCGATATGCTTGTGATCACTCTTACCTGCCTCGTTGTCGTAACGCAGCACACAATTGCCGTCTACAACAAGGGCAAGTCGATACTTGAAGCCGTGGTGACTTCCTGAAAGTGGCGAAGGTACTATCCACACCACCATTTCAACGAAAGCATTTTCGGAAAGGACGTGACGCTCATTGAGCATTAATTCGGCATTCATGTTGGATAGAATAATAACAACAGCAAGTGTTGTCAAGAATTACAACATCTATCATTAGAATTCTAATTCTAAACAAAGAAGAAGACATAAAAAACCCTCTGCGCCTTTTTTAAAAGGGCACAGAGGGTTTTTACGAAAGATAAAGGACTGAAAAGTTATCGTCAACCCTGTTAATGCATCTGTTCTTTTACCCATTCCTTGAGTTCATCCGTCAGCTTGTACACCCCTTTTAACGTGTAATCTTCTTCAAATTTTTCAGGTAATGCCCAGTGCCCCAGCTCTTCGTAACCCTCAGAGCTTCTTTTGATCAGGATGATTTCCGGTTTTTTATTCCAGGTATTTACAACAAAATAGTGCGAATAATCAAATTTACCTTTTACAGGCTGTCTATCAGTACTTTTATAGTTTGTACCGCCCCACTCCAAATATTTTGCGACCGCATCTTCAGGTTCCATGGACCAGTCGATCGGAAGGGTGTTAAACTCATGAAGATCTGACATAAGTTGTTCTCCTTTCAAGTGTTATGATCAAAGCGGAGTTTAAAATCTGATTTTGTGCGTTGCTTTTTGACTATAACGTAAGTTTGAATTTACTTATTGTCAATACGGGGCATCTGTTCTGAGTGAAAGCGGTCTACAGTATTCTCAATTCCGTTTGCGCAGCCGGATGGCGGCGGGTGTGACTTCCACCAGTTCGTCATCGTTGATAAAGGCAAGGCAATCCTCGAGGCTCAGACGATGGGGTGTGGTGAGAATGACGTTTTCATCCGAGCCTGCGGCCCGGATATTGGTCAATTTTTTCCCTTTGGCCGGATTGACGACCAAATCGCCGGTTCGGCAATGTTCTCCAAGGATCTGGCCTTTGTAGACTTTGACCCCCGGTCCCAGAAACAGGCGGCCCCGTTCCTGCAGGTTGAAAAGGGCATAGGCCACTGTGGTGCAGGCATCCTTGACTACAAGTGCGCCGTTGCTGCGATTTAAAATTTCCCCGGCAAAAGGGCCGTAGTCGTCAAAAACATAGTTCATCACGCCCATCCCTTTGGTGTCCGTAAGAAATTCGCTGCGAAATCCGATAAGTCCACGAGTAGGGAGTTTGTAGATCAGACGGACCATTTCGTTGCGGCGGCTCATTTCCAGCATTTGCCCTTTGAGTTTTCCCAGCTTTTCAATGACCGGTCCCTGGTATTGTTCGTCCACATCAATGGTCAATTCTTCATAAGGCTCCTGCAACCGACCGTTTTCTTCCTTCATGATGACCTGGGGCCGGGTGACCTGGAACTCGTATCCCTCGCGCCGCATTTTTTCGATAAGGATTGAAAGATGGAGTTCTCCACGTCCGGATACCTTAAAACCCGAACCGGCTCCCAAAGGTTCCACAGTCAGGGCCACGTCAGCCAAAGTTTCCCGGAAAAGTCGTTCTTTCAGGTGGCGGGAGGTGATGAATTTACTCTCCTGACCGGCAAAGGGGGAATCATTGGGAATGAAATGCATGGCGACGGTGGGCGGATCGATATCGATCAGCGGCAGAGGCCTGGGGTCATCCGGGTCAGTGAAGGTAACGCCTACGGTGATGTCATCCATGCCGGCCACCGCCACAATTTCCCCGGCGCAATACTTTGATTGATATTCATGGAACCGTTGACCACCTTGCCGATGCCGAGTTTACCCAGATAAGGAGAGTAATCAATGGTATTGACCTGGAGCTGGAGTATGGCCTCTGGATCGCCGCTTGGCGGCGGAATATGGGCGATGATTTTTTCAAATAGGGGTACCATGGAAGCACCCTCAATGGGATCTGCCGGATCATTGATGGCATATCCTGACTTGGCCGAGGCAAAAACCACCTGGAAATCAAGGAGTTTGTCCGGGGCTTCCAGCTTGACAAAAAGATCGAATACCTGATCCACGGCCCAATTCGGCCGAGCGGCGGGTTTGTCTATTTTGTTGATTACTACCAGTACCGGAAGCTGCAAGGCCAAAGCCTTTTTCAGCACGAAATAGGTCTGCGGCATGGGGCCTTCCTGGGCATCCACCAGGAGCAGGCAGCCATCTGCCATGCGCAGCACCCGCTCTACCTGGCCGCCGAAATCAGCATGGCCCGGCGTATCAATGATATTGATCACGTAATCTTTGTATCGAAAGGAACCGTTCTTGGCGGCGATGGTGATCCCGCGTTCCCGCTCCAGATCCATGGAGTCCATGAGCCGTTCGGTTATGGATTGGTTGTCTCGGAACATCCCGCTTTGCTTGAAAAACTGGTCGACAAGGGTCGTTTTGCCATGATCGACATGGGCAATAATTGCTATATTTCTAATCAAATTTGAGTCCATAATGATGATGGGGGTTATGATGGGAGGTTAAAGCTTTCAAAAAAAGAGATAAGATATAAAATATTTAATCAAAATTAGCAAGCTAAAAGATTCAACGCAAATAACTGCCAAGGAGGATTTATACGAGGGAATTAATATGCTTTCAGCTGTTTTTCCGCCCATAGGGTCAGTTTTTCGCGGAATATCTTGGAATTGTGGCGTATGTCCACGGGGAATGATTTGTGAAACAGTATAATTTCTATGTTCTCTGTCATTACATTGGTTTTCGCAAGTTCAAAGAGTTCTTCTTCAAGTTTTTCTTCGTCTTTGCATTTACCGCCGCCTTCAACTTCGATACAGATTACCGGAATCTGTTCTGATTTTTCTTTGGATACGGAGTTGACACCTACAAGCGCACTTCTGAATACATCCGGATGGTTGTTGAATATTGCTTCACAGGGAATAGTGAAAAGGGCCCCCGATTTTGTCACGACGCGATGGCTTTTGCGTCCGCAGAACCATATTCT
>JAFDHS010000126.1 GCA_019308655.1 Deltaproteobacteria bacterium | reverse complement strand
TTCATGCATGGTATTGCTGTTTTTTTCTTTTTGGGTTATTGCCTTGTGATATCGGCCGTTGAAACAATTCGTCGTTCGGCAGGTCAGGGACCGGTATATTTCAAATCGTCATCGGTATCGATGATTCCATCCGGCCCACTGCTGACAAGAATAAATCCTTTTTGTTTTTTTGTAGCGTTATAGACCAACTCGTTCCCCCAGTGGTCAACAACAAGTGCCTTCAGATGGCTTTCCTTAAAATTCTTTTCCATCCATTTTTCGAAATTTTCCGTTTTCGGGTAACGTCCCCTTTTCATAAATTCATAATCCAGCATATTGCTGATGCTGCGGAGGTCTCCAACAGTTGCTATACGCTGAGTCTCGGACACTATATCATCATAAAATTTTGTGATCTCATCTGAATTGCCGGCAATAACGCCAAGGGCTACGCCGGCGACGATAAGCCTTCTGATGATTTCAAACATAAAGACCGCATCCCCTTAATTAATGTGTTTTAGCGGGAAAACGACCTGTTAATATTCCTCGGACGGATCCCATGGATCGGTCTCATGCCCCGGTCCGGCACTCATCATCACCGTATAGTGGGTTTTGGGAATGGGGAATACAAAGTCTCCGTCCCGGTTGATCTTTCCTTTCAATATAACCCGGCCGGAATCGTCCTTAACGATGATATCCGCGCCGACAGCGGTTGACATATCGGAAAACATCCCCCGGCATTCACACTGACCGTCGTCCTCTTCGCACATAAGGATCGGAGTGTGGGCAAAAGATGATAACGGCATCAAAAATATCAGAACGGCTATGAACAGAAGGCCTCTGATTGTCTTCATTTTTTTTCTCCTCTTTTTTTCCTGATCCGTATTACACCAAACGCGCATAAAGCGGCCGCCAGGCCGCAGGCGGATGCCGGGAACAGATATTTTTCATGATAGTAACCGAATTTATTAACGTATGTATACACCTCGACCGGCGGGCCACCGCCTTCGGGCGTGTATGACCAGACGCCGCTCTTTTTTCTGGAAAGTGTCATAGTGTCGTCAAACGTGGTGTTTTTTTTCATATCCAGAACCGTAAAATAAATATCCACCCTCCCGTCTTTTTGTGCGACTCTATCAAATTCCTTTACATAAAACCGGCGCTTTGATTTTTCAAATTTCGACTGGTAAAGCTGTCTGTGAACGTACGATTCGGCAAAATAGGCGATGTCGTCTATTCCGATAACCTCCTTGTCGAGGGAAACCCTGATCCTGCCCTTGGTGCTGTGGGCCTCGGCGGACACGGCCGCAACCATCATTATCAGGAAAACCATAGCTCCGGATGCCGCTTTTTTCATCTTCCCTCCCCCTCGTTTTATACGTCTGCTCTCTTTTTTAAAAATTCTTCAAGCTTCTCTTCGTTTATCTTGACGGAAAACTCCTTCTTAAGTCCATCATAAACCTTTTGCCACTCCTCACTGTATTTTAAGTACAGGACATCGTTTCTGATATAGGCTTTCTTCTCCTCAAAAGAGTACTGGTGTGCGTCGGTTTTTTTAACCAGCTTGAAAATATAGTAATCCTCTTTGATTTTTTCAGGATCGGATACTTCATCTACCTTCAGGGATTCGATGGCAGGCCGCCAGTCGGCTCTGAATTTTCTCAGTGACCTCGCGCCGATAATCCCTCCCTTTTTACCGGATTTTTCATCAAGGGAATACGCTTTTGCGGCATCTTCAAAGGAGATACTTTTCCCCTTGATCTTTTCGGCAACTTTCCGGGCAGTTTCTTTATCTTTTGTTTTTATCATCCTGACGCTGTACAGGGATTCTTTCGTGTAACTGTCCTTGTGGGCATTGTAAAAGGATTTCATCTCCTCCTCTGTAATGCTGTTTTTCTCGATCTTCGGCACAAGCTTGTCCTGCATTACCTTTAAAAAGAGGTTTGACATGAAATCATGAATTTCCGCCCGTATATAAGGATCAAGGTGAAGTTTGTCCTGAAGACCTTTAGCAATAATCATCTCCATGTTCACGGCATGGTCAAAAACAAACTCCGGGGTCAACTGCTCAGGGGTGTTTTTGTATCTACCGGTCATCCTCAGTTTCCGATAATGGGCATCCAGATCCTCTGCTGTAAGGTTTCCGCCCTTGAAACTTACGACGTCGTTGGCGGTTTTTTCGGACTGACACCCCATACAAAATGTCAGCGCAATAAATATCAGTAGAATTTTTTTCATATGCTCCCTCTGTTTTAAATATTGATCATAACTTCGTTAAAACAATATGCCGAAATAATAATTAAACCCTGAATATTTATCCCGTGTACATGGCCAGCATCCCCGCAATAAGGCCCCAGGCAACGTATCCCACAAGTCCGCCGAGAACAACGATCAGAGCCGGTTCGATCATGGCGCTCATCCTTGCTATTTTGTCCTCCAGAATTTTTTCATGAAGTTCGCCCACCGTAACCATTGCCTTGTCGAGAAGCCCCGAATGTTCTCCTATCTTGACCATGGCCCCCACCATCGGCGTGAAGAATCTCTCCCCGGTCAGCGCGGATGAGAGCGTATCGCCGGACAGAACCCTCTGATTCATTTCAGCGATCAACTTTTTGACCGCAAGGTTGGAGATGGTTCCGCTGACGGCCTCAAGCGCTTCAACCAGGGTTATTCCGCTCTCGAGAAGCGCCGAAAAGGTCTTTGCAAACTGCACGATCACACCGTAACGGAATACAGGCCCCATAACGGGAATATGAATCTTGTACCGGTCGATATAGAACCTTGTTTCGGGAATCACCATCAGGGTGATTACAGCGGCTATAAAGCCCGCAACCGTTATGATGATGGCGATTGCACTGGTCGTCAGAAAATCCGCAACATCCAGAAGAAACTGGGTGTTGGGCGGCAGTTTGCGTCCCCCCAGCAGGGATGAGAATTTGGGGATGACAAATGCCACCAGGAAAATGATCACACCGGTTGCCACCACCACGACAACCGAAGGATAGATCATGCTGAGTATCATTTTGCCCTTTAAAGCCGCCTTGCTCTCCAGGTAGTCGGAAATCCGGACAAGAACCGTATCAAGAATACCCCCGAGTTCACCGGCCCGGATCATGTTCGTCACCGTTTCCGGAAACACGGTGGGATGGGCCGCAAGCGCGTCGCTTAAAGGAATTCCGTTTTCGATCTTCAGTTTAACGTCGCGCAGAATGCTTTTAAACTTTCTGTTCTCCGTCTGCTCGTGGAGAATCTCCATGGCTTCGGATATGGTGACATTGGACTCGATCAGGGAGGAAAACATGCGGAAAAAGAGGATGGTATCCTTTGTTCTTACTCTGCTCAGCGCCGTCAGGATATCGCCGGGGGTTTTTTCTCCTCCCATATCCGCCCCTGTTCCTTCGGAAATGTCCAGAACCGTATACCCCCGGGACTTGAGTCTGTTTGCGGCGGCCGCTTCATCAGGAGCACTGGTCGTGTCCCTGATTTTGCTTCCGTTTTGATCGATAGCGGTATATTTATAAATCGGCATGTCTAATCCATGGTGACCCGTATGATCTCTTCGGGGGTGGTGATACCCTGTCTGACTTTTTCAATCCCGTCGCTGCGAAGGGTTTTAAACCCCTTGCTTTCAATGGCGAAATCCCGAATATCCTCAAAGGTCGCCCGCTCCATAATCATTTTCCGTGAATCCTCGTCCACGGAGAAAAGCTCGTATATTCCAATCCTCCCCCTGTATCCCATGCGGCAGTGTTTACACCCGCTTCCTCTTTTTATCCGGAATTTCTCTTGACCGGAGATTCCCAGCATGGACATCTCGGCATTGCTGATCTCCTGCCATTCTCCGCAACGGGGACAAACCGTCCTGACAAGCCTTTGGGCAAGAACCGCATGGACCGACGCAGCAACCAGAAAAGGCTCCGCTCCCATATCCATCATCCGGCTGAAGGAACTCGGTGCATCGTTGGTATGAAGCGTGGACAATACGAGATGCCCGGTAACAGCGGCCCTCAGGGAGATGTTCAGGGTCTCCATATCCCTGATCTCGCCCACCATGATGATGTCCGGGTCCTGCCTGAGAATCGCCCGCAATGCATCGGCAAAGGAGACCTTTTCGCCGGAATCCACCTGGGTCTGGTTGACGCCCCTTACCGAAAGCTCCACCGGATCCTCGATGGTGGTGATATTGGTGGTCTCGCTTCTCAGCATCTGAAGAGACCCGTACAGGGTCGTGGATTTACCCGAACCCGTGGGGCCGGTTACAAGGACGATCCCGTA
>JAFDHS010000125.1 GCA_019308655.1 Deltaproteobacteria bacterium | reverse complement strand
TATGACGCATGAACTTGATCCGTTTATTGATCTTTATATACAGGCGGCTTTGGGGAGAAAGGCTTTCGGCCTTGTAGTCCTTGACGTGCATGAGGTCAGTTCCGTTGCCGATATTGTTATGATATGCAGCGGCCGATCAAACCGTCAGGTTACGGCCATTGCGGAATTTATCGTAACCGATCTTAAAAAACATGGAATAAAACCCTTGGGCATAGAAGGTATAAAAGAAGGTCACTGGGTTTTACTCGATTACGGCCATGTAATTATTCATGTTTTTTATGAACCCATACGCAATTTTTATGACCTTGAAGGCCTCTGGACGGATGCAGAGAGAATAAAGACCGACCTGGTCAAATCTTTAGTTGAATCACAGCCTAAAGAAGATGTCGAATCCATAGATCTATAAAACCTACCCCAAAATTTACCCAAAATCCTTTAAAACGGAGCCGGAATATGACGGACAGGAAACCTTACATGCTGATGATTCTGGATGGATGGGGAATAAATCCTTCCAGGGAAGGAAACGCTGTTTCTCTTGCCAGGACCCCTTATCTGGACAACCTCATGAACGCGTATCCTCATACCCGTCTTTTGTGTTCCGGTGAAGCTGTAGGGCTTCCTGAGGGGATTATGGGCAATTCCGAAGTGGGGCATCTGAATATCGGTGCAGGCAGGGTGGTCTATCAGGATTTATTGAGAATCGATTCGGCCATCCGGGATGGTTCATTTTTTGAAAACAAAGTTCTGAATGCCTTGATTTCAAAAGTTAAATCAAATAATTCAGCCCTGCACCTGATGGGCCTTGTTTCAGATGGCGGTGTCCACAGCCGGATGAACCATCTGTTTGCACTGATTGATATGGCCGAAAAAAAGGGTATAAGTCGTCTGTATATCCATGGCATACTTGACGGCCGTGATACGCCGCCGGACAGTGGGGCCGGATATATAAACAGCTTACAGGAACATCTCACCGCAAATAACTACGGTATTATTGCAACCCTTTGCGGACGCTTCTATGCCATGGATCGGGATACACGGTGGGACCGGACGGAAAAGGCCTATCGTCTTTTTACAAAGGCTGAAGGCGTAAAGGAAAAAGATCCTGTAGAAGCGATAAAAAAAGCCTATCTTCGGGATGAAACCGATGAATTCATTCAACCCATTGTGATGATGGACGAGAATGAAAAATCCATTGCAACAATAAAGGATGGTGACGGGATTCTCTTTTTCAATTTCCGTTCAGATCGTGCCAGACAGATCACCCGGGCTTTTACGGATGCCTCTTTTGAATCATTTAATAGAAATCCCCGGCCGAATCTTTGTGACTTTGTTTCCATGACCCTTTATGATGAAAAATTTGACCTTCCCATGGCATTTCCTCCTGTTCACTTAGACGGTATACTTGGCGAGGTTATCAGCAAACAGGGTCTGACCCAGCTTCGCATCGCCGAAACGGAAAAATATGCGCATGTTACCTATTTTTTAAACGGTGGTGAAGAAAAACCTTTTCCCCTTGAAGAGAGGTGCTTAATTCCCTCTCCCCGGGAAGTTCCAACCTATGATTTAAAACCGGAGATGAGCGCTTTTAAGGTGGCTGAAGAGCTTGTTTCACGGATTAAATCAAACCGGTACGACATGATCGTTGTAAACTTTGCCAATATGGACATGGTTGGACATACCGGGATTCTTGAAGCGGCAATAAAAGCATGTGAAGCCGTTGACCAATGTGTTGAAAAGGTGGTTACCCAGGTAAAGGCTCAAGGCGGGGCGGTTGTGATCATCAGCGATCATGGAAATGCGGAAAAAATGATCGAAGGCAATGGAACCCCCCATACGGCCCATACCGTGAATCCGGTTCCCTTGATACTGGTTGACGACAGATTCAAAGATGCTGCTTTGATACCCGGTGTTTTAGGAGATGTTGCGCCGACACTTCTTCATGTCATGGGTATAGATAAATCCCAACAGATGACGGGACGATCGCTTATTTCTTAAGAGCCTGTTTAAAAAATAGGGGATCGAAGTGAAAAAGTGTGAAGGCGAGGGCAAATTGTTGTAAATTTGAGGTGAATAGCCAAGCCTATTTGCCGAAAATTTACGACGATTTGAACCGCTGTCACGCTTTTACAGCCGATTCATCAATTTTTAAACAGGCTCTATACCTCACTTCAAACTTTTTCCTTCAGGAGTGTTTTGTGGCGGATACTGAAAAAAATACGGATACGATTATAGACTGGATTACCGGCAAACCCGTGCCTGACGTAGGCGCGGAAGCGAACCGTCAGGCGGTTGAGCGGTTTCTTGTTGAAGAAAAAGGCTTTGCCAAAGAAGATATCGAGGTCGATGTTGATATCGATACGCTTATTGCCGGTGAGCCATACCGGTCACGGATTGATCTTGTGGTTAGCGTGGATAGAGAGACAAGGTTTATGGCAATAAAGTGTGCGGCAGGATCATTGGGTTCGAGAGAACGTGAAATTCTTTCCGCATCAAGAATTTTAAGTGAGTATCCGATTCCTTATTCCGTGGTCTCAGACGGTAAAACCGCTATCGTTCTGGATACGGTTACGGGAAAAAAGCTGGGGGAGGGCTTAAACGCCGTCTGCTCAAAGGAAGAGGCAAAAGAAAAGTTAAAGTCCATCAAACCCATGCCCTTTCCCAAAGAGCGGCTGGAACGGGAAAAACTTATCTTTCGTTCCTACGATATTCTTAACGTTAATGTAAAACGGAATACATCAGCCAAATAACTACTCATGTTTAAAAAGGCTAAACCTGTCGTGAGGCAGGGGCAGAAAACTACGGGTCTTTTCTGAAAAAGACAGCCGGGTTGCATGAAAAATTATGCAGATAAAAAAGCCGGGCTGCCTTTTGGGTAGTTCGGCTTTTTTTTATCTGGATAATTTCGTATGCTATAAAAAAGGTGATATCAAGCAGAACATCAACACTGATAGGGCAGATCGCTTGCTGCTGCTCCGGCCTATCGCTGCCTGTTGAGCCGCCATTGGTTTTCAAAAAATTAACTACAGAAAAAACACATAACCAGGAGATAAGTCATGAGTTTTGATGAGAAAATCATTGAATTAACAGAGAAAATTCCGTCTTTAATTGATTACTTAGTATCTGCTGATTTTCTATCAAATTAAGAGCATCTGCTCATTTAGCTCTTTGAAAATTTCGGTTTTGCATTTTGAACGATGCTTGGAAAAAACTTAATTGGAGTGTAGTACATCGTCAAATCTAAAAATTATGGTTGAGTATAGCGTAACGTATTAGCACATATGCAAATTGAAGTTTGTTTACCCTAAAAGTCAGCTATGACAGTACAATAGTCTGTTTTCCGAGGCTGTTTTATCGTATTTCGTATACACCTATCCATACCGGCAAACTTCCGGTGATCATGAGAGGAGAGTAATAAATGCGAATCAGTCCAACAATCCGAGTTTCATCAAACTTTCTTCGCTGATTTCTTCATCATTATAAAGCTGAAAGAACTTTTTAAGATTGTATGAGGTTTGACATAAAAGAGACCATATGCGGTCTCCATCAAAACCCCGGTAAAGACTGCGACCAAAGCCCCGGATATTCTTTGCAACCGCAATAAATCCTTCCGTTGCAGAACGGGCTTTTCGGCAAAAATCTCGTTTTTCTTCACAAACATCGGAGCTTTTGCCGAGAAAAATGTGTGGCGTGCCTTCGGGTATTTTTCGATTTATTCGACTTCGGTATCCATTGTCACTGATTGCATGTTCAGGAAGTCCTTTCATCCTTTTTTCGAATAGTTCCACTGTTTTCGACCACAGGATTTTATCGTTTGGTTTTCCTATGAAATTTTCCATTGTAACCATAAAGCCTTGGCGGTTGAATGATATCTCAAGGGTAGTTCCGAATTCACACTTCGGATGCTTTTTACCTTTCTTGATTGGTCGGGCATCCGGTTCGTCGAGTGAAACGATCCGGTTTTCAATATGTTTCTCTCCCTGAAGTTTTTGTTCACTCTGCTTTTTAAGCAAACTCAGGAGATCCAGAAGTTGCCGGGCTTTTTCTACTTCTTTATCCGAAGCTTCGAAATTTTGGACGGTTTCCTCGAAAACTTTGAAAACATAGTCAAATATAGAGAAAAACTCAAAAAAATATCTAAAAATTTCATTTTTCTTTTTGTTCAGGTTGTAGTCACGCCAAAGTTTCTGGATATCATTTTTCTTTTTGTTCAGGTTGTAGTCACGCCAAAGTTTCTGGATATCCTCTTCATTCCACCAGAAAGGGATATGATAACGTTTGGCAAACTGCTTCATATTTTGAGGATGAAAATGATAACAGTGAATATCATGAAATTGGCGAAACCCTTTTAGGGGAAGATGTAATTCATGCGTAGGCTGCTGTCGTCCAAAGAAATAATAAAAATATTGGTAGTGCTTAACATGTAGTGGTTTTTACCAATTTCGGAGCAATCTCGGCATTGTAATAGTGAACAAAATTCCAAATGGCACCGATATGATTGGCCATTTTTTTGGAAAAGGACAGGGTCTTTCTCCCCAATCGGGAGACCCTCTGCCGCAATGTAAGGTTGAATCGTTCGATATGGTTGGTTTTCCCACTTTTTTTTCCCACGGATAGATGTCTCTTTTGAGGGAATATTTTGTCGTAAGCCGACCAAAAATCCGTATAGCAAACGGCGCATTGGCGGTAGACCGGTGGCAGCGATTTCCACAACCCTTCGGCGCCGGCG
>JAFDHS010000124.1 GCA_019308655.1 Deltaproteobacteria bacterium | reverse complement strand
TGGAACAAAGCCAACGCAAAGACCAGTGTCTGGGCATCTTTCTACGACTGCTGTAAATACTTGCATGGTATGTCTGTTCCTTTAAAGATTTGACCCTCAATGCCCGATATTGTCACAATTGACTCCCAATAGCGTAACGCCAAGCTCAGCGGTGCGGTTTTTTTGTATCCGCTGAAGAGACATGTTGGGAGTTTTTTTCTACGATGATATCCATCACAGGCCTACTACCTCTCTGAGAATTACAATGAAGACAGGCCGTTACCAAATTATCGTAAGAGTTATCTCCACCCTCGGAAACCGGCTGAATATGATCGAGAGTGGCGGTGAAGCGAGTAAGTTGTTTTCCGCAGTAGTGGCATTTATATTCATCCCGACCGAAGACCTTAATTCGATTTTCACGGACGTTATAGAAATCAAATTCCTTTTTGGGATCAATTTGAACACTTTCTAATTCTTGAGCCTGTTTCATAAGCTCCTGGCATGAAGGAATTTCTTCTGGAAGGTGGATTTTGTATAATGTCCCTTCTCGGTTTGTGTCTCCAGGTTTTGAAATGGCCCTTTTGCCTTCGAGGCCTTGGAGTGCCTTCTGAACCGCACCATAGCTTAAGCCATTAGATTGTCCGCTGGAAGATGTAATTACACCTTGCATCATGCTACGGACACTTGTGCGAGTGTATTGTGTACCGGACGCGAGGATAGATTGCCTGAATAGATGCCAATAGACAGCCGCTTCGTATGGATAGAGAGAGGGTTGCAGAAAGTCAACAACCGAACAGATTAGATCTGGCAACTCAAGGGAATTGAAATTCTCAGTGAATGCTTGGTCATCAAGCGAACCTATTTCCGTTTCAATTTCATCAAGCAAAGCTCTGATTTTATCGATTTGCTTCATATCCTCTATTCCTCCCAACAATGATTATACAGACTGCATAAACCCGGTAAAAGTTCATCGATTTTTCTGCGGAAAGACCCATAGTCAGGGCCATTCGTTGGGTGCGTTCCAGTACTTGGGGGATGGACCACGATAACACACTGATACTTATAAGAAAAAGTCCAATTTATAGGTGTTTTCGATGCCTATATTCCCTTTTTTGAGTCAAAATCGGTCATAAGTGATTCATCCACCCATTTTTTATGGGAGTTCCGAAACGAATCATAGGAATTATAGCCCGCCAGGTTTGCCAATTTTTCATGATTAAAGTGGAAACGACAGGATTTAATTGGCTACTAAGTGGGCAGAAAACCTAAAACAAAAAAGGGTTACGGAATATACCGTAACCCTTTGATTTCATAGTGGTCGGGATGGCTGGATTTGAACCAGCGGCCCCAGCGTCCCGAACGCTGTACTCTACCAGACTGAGCCACATCCCGACTAAACTCTTTGTAATTATGCTATTATATAGTATTTGTCAATAAAAAAATAAAACTGTAATTTCCTTAAATTTAAGCAAAAGGATTTCTTACGACAATTGTTTCATCCCTTTGCGGACCGACGGATACGATATCAATCGGCACATCACATAATTCTTCAATTCGCCTGAGATATTTTTTTGCATTTTGGGGCAAATTTTCTATGCTTCGAACACTGGAAATATCTTCCGTCCATCCCGGGTGGGTTTCGTAAACAGGCGTGCAGGCGGCCAGCACCTTGAGACTTGCCGGGAAATCCCGCAGAAGTTCACCTTTATATTCATATGCCGTGCATATTTTAACGGTTTCAAGGCCGTCGAGTACATCCATTTTGGTTATGGCAAGACCCGTTAAGCTATTCAGAAGTGCGGCATTTTTCAGTATGACCATATCCAGCCAACCACATCTGCGTCTTCTTCCGGTGGTGGCGCCGAATTCGGCCCCTTTCTTCTGAATGTTTTCACCGGTTTCATCGAGCAGTTCCGTAGGGAAAGGGCCTTGCCCTACCCTTGTGGTATAAGCCTTTACAATACCGGTAACCCCTGTGATTGCTTTCGGTCCGACACCACTACCACAGCAGGCATTTCCCGAAACGGTATTTGAAGAAGTAACATATGGATAGGTACCATGATCAATATCCAGGTGAGTTCCCTGAGCGCCTTCGAAAAGAACCTGTTTGTTTTCCCTGATGGCCTGATCAATTACAATTGAAATATTTGTGACATAGGGAGCAAGTCTTTGGGCATATCGGGTATATTCATCAATAATATTTTCTATAATTAATTTTTTCGAGGAATGAAATTCACTGAGATAAAAATTTTTTTCATCGATAATGGCATTTAATTTTTCTCTGAAGGCTTCCGGATCAATCAGATCTATAAATCGTATGCCTCTGCGTGTCGCCTTGTCTTCATAGCATGGCCCGATTCCACGACCTGTGGTGCCTATTTTCTTGTCACCTTTCATTTCCTCACGGGCATGATCAATCTTTTTGTGATAGGGCATGATAACATGGGCTTTTTCGCTGATTTTAAGCTTGCCGGGTCCGACATCAATCCCTTTATTGTTTAAATAATCGAGTTCCTGCACCAAAACTCCGGGATCTACAACAACGCCATTTCCTATAATACAGGTTTTTTCCTGCAAAATACCCGAGGGAACGAGGTGGCTGATGAACTCTTCGCCGTTAACGACCATCGTATGACCGGCATTATTTCCACCCTGAAATCTCACAACACAATCAGCGAATTCCGCCAAAAGATCTACAATTTTACCCTTACCTTCATCTCCCCATTGAGTTCCCACAATTACAAAATTCGCCACGCGTTGCTCCTTTAAATTAGTTTCGGCACCAAAAGTCTCAAAATCCGACCAAATCAGTAGAAGAATAGAAAAACATTTTTTAGGTCATGATTTAATTTCTTGCAAGATTTTTTCGCCTTGCTCGAAAAAAATTCTGAATCAGGATTCTGCACTCGTCCCGACATACACCGCTGATAATTTCAGGAGAGTGATTTAATCTGTGATCGTTTGGGAAATCATACAGCGAACCGGCAGCGCCCCATTTGGGATCATTTGCACCAAATACGACCCTTGCCACTCTGGCGTGTATAATTGCCCCCATACACATGACACAAGGTTCAATTGTAACATATAAAGTAGTGTTTAACAACCTGTAATTAAGAACCTTTTGGGCCGCCTTGCGTAATACCAGTATTTCCGCATGCGCACTGGGATCGGGGAGGCTTATGGTCAGATTATGTGCCGTGGCAAGAATGTCTCCGCTTTCTTCAACAAGAAGTGCCCCAATGGGGACTTCCTTTTTTTTAGCGGCTTTCTCAGCCTCATTCAATGCCAGTTTCATAAAATTGATGTGATTCATAATAGTCATTAAATACATAGCCCGAATGAAACCGGAACAATTAAATGCGAGTTGAGGTTAATGTGGGTCGCTTTGGTCTATCTTTCCAAGTTTAGTTTTGAGGTGTGAGATTCGTTCACACTTTTTTAATAGGTTTTGAGAAAAAAAATCAAGTTATTATTGACATCACCTCGACTATGGCATATGAAAAGACAAAATTTTCAACGCGCCCGTAGCTCAGCTGGATAGAGTGCCGGACTACGAATCCGTAGGTCGCAGGTTCGAATCCTGCCGGGCGCGCCATATAAAGGATTTATAGCTTTAGCTCTAATCCTTTTTTTGTTTTATGAAGAGTTTCTTTCGCTTTCGAGCGACAGTACCTGCTCTTTCCGAATCAACAATGGAAGGTATCGCCTTCTCCTCTTAATTTTTAAATTGACATGTACCGATAGATTGATTTATGTTCAGATCAAAACAGAGAATCATTATCGATAAATATTGATTGTTTCGTGTAAAAAATTTCGATGGTGTAATATTGAAAGATTGCCATACCAGACTACATGAAATGATTGATAAATTAAAGGAGCAGGACTACCGCCTTACACCTCAACGATTAGCTGTCCTCAAAATTCTGGCCGGATCTGATGCACACCCAAGCGCGGAACATATTTATGAGCAGGTAAAAGTCGATTTTCCCATGACCAGCCTGGCAACAATTTATAAAACCTTGACATTACTTAAAGAAATTAAAGAAGTGCTCGAAATTTCAATTGGTGATGATCACAATCACTATGATGGGAGACGGCCTTATCCCCATCCCCATTTGATCTGTAATGCGTGTAAAAAAATTATAGATGCAGACATGGTTGATTTGAGCAAAGTATCTCAACATCTGGCAAAAAAAACCGGATACCGGATAACAAACTATCAAATTAACTTTTTTGGCATATGTCCTTTATGTCAGAAAAAGGTGTGAAGAGAAGTTTTTAA
>JAFDHS010000123.1 GCA_019308655.1 Deltaproteobacteria bacterium | reverse complement strand
ACCTGAATAATGATCTTGAGGATTTCAAAAACAATGAGAAAAAAGATGGTGTAAAAAAAACGGATAATGATACTTTTTCGGCTTAATATAATATCCTGGATGGGGTCCATTGGTGTTTCTCCTCTAATGTGCATTGTTTATTATTAAGAATAATATCCTTTTTTTATTATCAAAAGATAGCGGTTAAAGTCAAATCCATAACCATCAAAAAGATAAAATTTCACCGGCACGATGGCATGCAACCAGGTGGGAGTCTCCCGACACACCGGGTGCCGAACGCAGTTGAGGCTCTTCTCTTATGCAACGATCCACCCTATATGGGCATCGGGTATGGAAACGACATCCCTGGGGAGGATTGCTTGGAGAGGGCAGAGAACCTTTGAGAATTTGCCTGTTTTTTTTTACAAAAGGATCAGGGATCGGAACAGCGGAAATCAATGCCTGAGTATAAGGATGCAGCGGTTTATCATAAATGGTATCCGCATCCGTATATTCTACTATCTTGCCCAAATACATCACTGCGACACGATCGGAAATATGTTTTACAACCGCAAGATCATGGGCAATAAAAAGGTAGGTAAGCTTCATCTCCTGTTGAAGATCTAAAAGCAGGTTTAAAATTTGCGACTGAATAGAAACATCAAGAGCGGAAACGGGTTCATCGCAAATAATTATTTTAGGTTTCAAGGCAATCGCTCTGGCAATACCGATCCTCTGACGCTGTCCCCCGCTGAATTCATGAGGAAAACGCGTTATAACACTTTCAGGAAGTCCGACCCGGTTAAGAAGGCTTTTAACTTCCGCTTTTCTTTGTTCCGGGGTGCCGATGCGGTGAACAATAAAAGGTTCTTCCAATATATAACCAATAGTATGCCTGCTGTTCAAAGATTCAAAGGGGTCCTGAAAAATCATTTGCATATTTCTCCGCAGACTCCGAAGATGCCGGCGGCTCAGATTCGACATGTTATCCCCCTCAAATATCACATCTCCATCGGTTGGATCATAGAGCCTCAACAGGGTACGGCCAACGGTTGTTTTGCCACAACCGGACTCCCCCACAAGACCGATGGTTTCACCGGCCTTGACATTGAAAGAGATGCCGTCAACAGCATACACGGCACCGATTCGCCGCAAAAATATCCCACCATAAATGGGAAAATGCATTTTCAGATTTCTGACCTCTAACAGGTGCTCGGACATAATCTCTTTATCACTTATCAGTTTTGAGTGTTGAGAAATAAGTATTGAGAAAAAGGCCTGCATTATCTCATCATTTCACCACTCATTACACAATATGGCAGCTCACAAAATGTTTTTTGCCTTCATCAACGGATTTTATCAGCGGCTGGGTTTCACAAATCACCTGGGCTTCAGGGCATCGGTTCCGGAACCGGCATCCGACGGGCAGATCATAAAGGCTCGGCACCATCCCCTCGATAACATTCAGTTTGATTTTCCTCGGGGTATCAAGTCGCAGAATCGACGAAAGCAACCCTTTGGTATAGGGATGCCTGGGATTTTTAAACAGCTCCTTGACCGGTGCCGTTTCCACAACTTTACCGGCATACATCACCACCACATCATCACACATCTCGGCGATCACTCCCAGATCGTGAGTGATAAAAATAATTGACATGCCGGTTTCACGCTGCAAGTCCTTCATCAATTCCAGAATCTGCGCCTGAATGGTCACATCAAGCGCGGTCGTGGGTTCATCGGCAATCAGAATGTCCGGCTTACAGGCCAGAGCAATTGCAATCATAACCCGTTGGCGCATGCCGCCGGATAATTGATGCGGGTATTCTCCCATACGCTTTTCAGAATCAGGGATACCTACCCTTTCAAGTATTTTGATTGATTTTTCTTGAATCTTATCCTTATTTATCCCTGAATAATGAAGTTTAAATACTTCTCCAATCTGCCTTCCAATCTTGTGAACCGGATTCAAAGCGGTCATGGGCTCCTGGAATATCATGGAGATATGACTGCCTCGTATTTGATGCATTTTTTTCGGTTCAGCCCTGGTAATGTCGGTACCATAAAACAAAATTTGCCCGCTCTCGATAAAACCGGCGGGTTTCGGCAACAACCTTATGATGGAGAGGGATGTTACGCTTTTACCACACCCCGATTCCCCTACGATGCCAAGGATTTTACCTTTTTTTACCTCAAAGCTGACGTCATCAACGGCACAAATTCTACCGGCTTCCGTATCAAAGGTTGTGACAAGATTTTTGACCTGTAAAATGTTCTCCCGGCCGGCCGGGTTCTTTTTTGGCATGGTTTTAAAATCCAAGGCATCATTTAAGGGCATTGCCGGTATGCATTCCCACGCAGGAGCGTGGGAACGAGGAATATAAAAAAAGACGGAGCGAAGCGACTCATTAACTTTAGCTCACTTCAAACTTTAGATCACTTTAGCTCACTTTTCCAGGTTAGGGTTTTCTTTTATATGTATCATCGATAATGGTCACCGGCGAAAATTTCTTACGCTTTTTCATCGCATCTTTTGTCTGTCTGAAGATATCCCGATCATACCAGAACAGTCCGCCGGTCGAAACATTAAAAGGGTCAAAAAGACCGGTTGAATTCTTTGTTCCATGATTTTCCGGCAATCTCCACCAGCGCCAGTATGCCTGACGGACATACGGAACCATAAACGTCGGAACGAATGAACCGATTTCATGAATCTTTTCCTGGATCTTTCCCGAGAGCTTTATTCGTTCTTCTTCATCCAAAGATGTGCGATAGGCATCAATCATCTTGTCCAGCTCAGGATCATCGGTATTGGTAATATTATTGGTTTGTGTCTTATGCGCATTATCGGAATGATAACTTTGCCAATACGATGGTCTGATGCTGGTAGACCAGCCCATCCAGGCCACATCATGTTTTTTCTCAAGAAATTTCTTGAAAGCGGCAGCAGCGTCCATTTTCTGAAGCCTCAACTCGACCCCGGCTTTTTTGGCCTCCTCTTTTAAAACAACAAGCCTTGGGGTATGCTCTTCAAAACCGTAAGTCACTTCAACGGAAAAGCGCTTTTTCCCCTTTTCCCATATACCGTCGGAACCGCGTTTCCAGCCGGCCTTTTTCATATAGTGATCGACCTTGTCCAGATCAAACCTTCTTGCCTTAATGGAATTATTGGTGTATCGGCCATAGCCCATATAGCCCTGCTCAAGCCTGAAATAATCATTGCGCAACACCTTGTCTATTATCTTGCCGATGTTCATGGCATGGGCAAATGCGTACCGGATATTTTTATCCTTGAAAATTTCTCTGTCCTGATTGAGCCACATTCCTGCAGCAGACTGTCGGGTATCATTAAAAAACCATATTTTGTGCACATACCCCTTTTCAACAACATCGGTTTTTGTTTTGACATGCCAGTACTTGGGCATAGTGATACTGAACACGTCGAGCTTCCCTTTTTTGAAATACTCCCAGAGTATATTGTAGTCCCTGACTACGGTGAAAATCACTTTGTCGACATTAAAACGGTTTTTGTAATAACGCAGGTCCTTTGCCCACCAATCCTTTTTGCGCTTAAACTTGACGTATTTACCTTTTTTAAAATCGGAAATTTGGTAAGGTCCTGTGTTGGGTACGATTTTCCAGTTATACTTCCTGACAAAATCCTTGCCGAGTTCGCCGAAAAAATGCTTAGGGATCGGAGAAATCCCCAACTTTAAATGAAGATCCGGTTCGGCTTTGGTTCCCACAACAGCCAGGGTATAATCGTCATAAACGATGACCTTGTCGATTTCCTTAGTGTAATAATCATTATACCAGGGAGCAATAATGTGTTTGGATCGCATAAACGCCAATGTATAAGAAAAATCATCCGCCGTTACCGGTTTGCCGTCGGACCACCGGGCTTTTTTGTTCAGCTTGAAATACATTGTCTTTTTATCTTTACCAAAAGCCCAGTGTGTAGCGAGCTCAGGGATAATATTCTCGGTATCCGGATGGATTCCGATCAGGGAAAGCTGATTGTCGAGGATAGCGCTCCTGAAGCTACCGTTTGAATCCGGTCCGACCACCCGAAAGGTCATCGGGAAACTCATTATCGCCGAATGCATCGTGCCCCCTTTTTTTGAATCAGACGAAGCATAAAGCGGATCAAAAGCGTTGGTAAGCCACTTAATATCTTTTGGAAGTTCCGGTTCGGCGAATGCAGCAGATTCAAAAAGGAAAACAAAGACCCCAAAAAAAATAATCCTTAGAAAGATAAAAAAACTTTGCATGACGCTCCTTTATACTGTTGTAACTACCCGGG
>JAFDHS010000122.1 GCA_019308655.1 Deltaproteobacteria bacterium | reverse complement strand
AACATCTTGCCGGTATTTTAAAAGAATTTCATCCCCTTTTTATCAATACTCACTTTAACCATCCGGATGAAATAACCCCGGCGTCTGCCGGTGCCTGTGCCATCCTTGCAGATGCAGGGATTCCCCTTGGGTGTCAGACCGTTTTGCTCAAAGGGATAAATGATGACCCGGCCGTTATGACGCTTTTGATGCAAAAACTTTTAAAGATCAGGGTCAGGCCTTATTATATCCATCATGCGGATTTGGTTAAGGGAACAGGTCACTTTCGTACATCCATCCAAACAGGCCTTAATATTATGAAGCGGCTTCGCGGATACACTTCCGGCATGTGTGTCCCCCAATATATGATTGATCTGCCGGGCGGAGGGGGGAAGGTACCTTTGGTTCCGGAATATGTGAAGGAAACCGTAGGCGGGAAATTGAAAGTTGAAAATTATATGGGGGAAATTTTTGAATATCCGCTTGAATAAAAGTTAGATAAAGAGAAAACTCTTTAAGGTCTTTTAGGGTTATTTGGGGTTTTAGTCACTCTTTTTAAGAGTTTAATTAACAAATTTTAACACCTTTAATTGCTCAAACTTACTCTAATTACTATTGTATTGTTTTGTCAGTTTGGAATTTGCGTTGTGAAAAGTACAAAATTGAGGATTAAGAAGTTGAAGTTATTTAAAGTTCGTTATATGCTCGATTGGTTGTTTTTTAATAAATTCGATGGAATTAATCTCTTCTAAAAACTTAAAATTACCTTAAATTACTCTAATTGCTTTCCGCTTTTTTTATCCCCTGTTTTTTTGCCCTGAAAAGCACAAAATTAAAGAATTAAGAGGCTGAGAAAGAGCCTTGAAAAAAATATTCTTTTTTGTTATATGTATTTATCTTATTGTAATAACAGAATTTTTTTGCTATCCGGTGAGAGGTTGCTCCAATTTGATATTTGGGGCAAATTAAACTTTCTCCTCTGAACTCAAAATTTAGTACTTTTTTCAGTGTTCGGCTCACCGTTTAAGCCAGGATATATTTGCCGGCTGACTTTTTTGCAAGTCCGCCAAGTTTTTAAAAACAAACAAAGAAGGAGTATATTCATGGGAGATGTCCATGCCACTAAGGATCTAAAGGGCTCTGTTATGGTTGTCGGCGGTGGAATCGCCGGTATGCAGTCAGCTCTGGATCTCGCAAACTCGGGATTTTATGTTTATATGATAGAAAAATCCCCCGCCATCGGAGGAGTCATGGCTCAGCTGGACAAGACTTTTCCGACCAATGATTGTTCTATGTGAATTATCTCTCCTAAACTGGTCGAGGTCGGCCGGCACATAAATATTGAGCTGCTTACTTTATCCGAAGTAAAAGATATTTCAGGTCAAGAGGGTAATTTCAAGGTTAATGTTCTTCAGCATCCACGGTATGTCGATTTAGACAAGTGTATTGCATGCGGTATCTGTGCTGAAAAATGTCCCAAAAAAGTAGATGACGAATATAACTCGGGATTGATCAAGCGCAAGGCGATTTTCGTGCCGTATTCCCAGGCGGTTCCGCTCAAGTATGCCATTGATCCCACCCAGTGTCTTTATTTGACCAAGGGCAAATGCGGCAAATGTGCGGAAAGATGCCCCGCAGACGCTATCAATTACAAGGACAAGGAAAAAGAGATCACCTTGGAGGTGGGTTCCGTTATTCTTGCACCTGGATTTAAATCCTTTGATCCGAGTAAATTTGACACGTACGGTTATTCCAAACTGCCCAATGTGGTAACTGCTCTGGAATTTGAAAGAATTCTTTCCGCAACCGGTCCGTTTATGGGTCATCTTGTCAGACCTTCCGATAAAAAGGAACCGAAAAAGATCGCCTGGCTCCAGTGCGTGGGTTCCAGAGATATGAATCGCTGTGATAATGCCTATTGCTCTTCCGTATGCTGTATGTACGCCATCAAGCAGACCGTCATTGCCATGGAACACAGCAATGTGCCTCTGGAGTGTACCGTTTTCTATATGGATATGCGGACCCACGGCAAGGATTTTGATAAGTATTATGAAAATGCCAAGAAAGAAGGCATAAGATTTATCCGGTCCCGTGTTCACACCGTAACCCCGGTTCTCGGTTCCGATGATCTCATGGTCCGGTATGCAGAGGAAGACGGATCCATCACTGAAGAAGACTTTGATATGTTTGTTCTCTCCACGGGCTTTGAAATCGATGAGGGTGTTGTGGATTTGTCAAATCGTATGGGTGTTGAACTGGACAAGTATCATTTTACACAAACGGACACTTTTAATCCGGTATCCACGTCCGTACCGGGAATTTATGCATGTGGTGCTTTTACCGGTCCCAAAGACATTCCCCAGTCGGTCATGGAGTCGAGTGCGGCGGCCTGCGAAGCAACCCGAAAACTGGCTCCGGCGCGGAATACGCTGACCCATGAAGTGGTTGTTGCCGAGGAAAAGGATATAAGTGACGAAGCGACCAAAGTCGGCGTCTTTGTCTGTAATTGTGGAATCAATATCGGCGGAATCGTCAACGTTCCGGAAGTGGTGGAATATGCCAAGACCCTTCCCCATGTAACTTACGCCGGGGAAAATCTCTTTTCCTGTTCCCAGGACACCCAGGACAAGATGTCGGAGATCATCAAAGAGGAAGGCCTCAATCGTGTCGTTGTTGCTGCATGTACGCCCAGAACCCATGAAGAGTTGTTTCAGGAAACCCTGATTAATGCCGGTCTGAACAAGTATCTCTTTGAGATGGCCAATATCAGGAACCAGGACTCATGGGTGCATTCGGACAACCCGGAAGCAGCGACCCAAAAAGCAAAAGATATGGTCCGGATGGCTGTGGCCAAGGCCGTTCTTTTAAGTCCGCTGGAGCAGGAAGTACTTCCCATAACCCAATCGGCCCTGGTTGTCGGTGGTGGGATTGCCGGTATGACAGCCGCTCTTGCCCTGGCAGAGCAAGGCTATCCGGTAGATATAGTGGAGAAATCCGAAGCCTTCGGCGGTAATGCATTGAAGCTGCGGAAAGCCCTTAAAGGCGAGGATATCGGTGATTATGTCAGGAAACTGGCAAACCGGTTGGAAGCTGATGACCGCATCACCGTGCATTCCAATTCAACCATTGCTAATATAGACGGTTTTATCGGGAATTTTAAAACCGAGCTGGACCAGGGCGGATCAAAAAAGTTTGTCGAACACGGTGTCGCCATCATCGCTACCGGCGCAAAAGAATATAAACCTACGGAATACCTTTACGGCGAGCATGATGCCGTAACGACACATCTCGGGCTTGATGCACTTCTCACCACCAACGATCCCAAGGTGGAAAAGGCTGAAAATGTGGTCTTTATCCAGTGCGTCGGATCCAGGAACGAGGAACGGCCCTATTGTTCAAAGGTTTGCTGTACCCATACCGTAAAGAGTGCTTTGGAAATCAAACGCAGGAATCCTGATGCCAATGTCTATGTTCTTTACAGAGATATGAGGACCTATGGAAAGCGGGAAGACCTTTATCGGGAAGCCAGAGAAGCCGGTGTCCTTTTCTTTTCCTATACGCCGGAGGAAAAGCCTGAGGTCACTGCCGGCGGCGACAAGGTGAACATCGAGTTCAAGGATTCGATTTTAGGTCGTCAGGTATCTGTAGAGGCTGATCTGCTTTGCCTGGCAACTGCCATTGAGTCGAATAAGGACCAGGAACTGGCCCAGCTCTTTAAAGTACCCCTGGATGGAGATGGATGGCTTCTTGAAGCCCATCAGAAGTTGAGACCTGTAGAATTCGCCACGGATGGTGTTTTCCTCTGTGGTATGGCCCATTATCCCAAACCCATCGAAGAGAGCATCGCCCAGGCACAGGCCGCGGCATCCAGGGCCTTGACCATTCTGTCCATTGATAAAATCAAGGTCAGCGGTATTGTTTCCCATATTATTCCGGAGCTGTGTTCCGGATGTTATGGATGCATTAATGTTTGTCCGTATGGCGCCATTTCGTATAATGCTGAAATTAAGGTAGCTGAAGTCAATCCTGCCCTGTGTAAAGGTTGCGGGGCCTGTGCTGCCGCATGTCCTTCAGAGGCTCCGGTTCTTAAGGGATTTGATAATAATCAGCTTTATGCCCAGATTAAGAGCGCATTGTCTGCGTAAATCTCATTTAAAAGGAGAAAAAGGTGGAAAAAGAAAATTTTGAACCGAAGATAATCGCTTTTATGTGTAATTGGTGCGCATACGGTGCAGCAGATCTGGCCGGCGTCAGCCGGCTCAAGTATCCTCCCAATATTCGTCCCATTCGTGTCATGTGTTCGGC
>JAFDHS010000121.1 GCA_019308655.1 Deltaproteobacteria bacterium | reverse complement strand
TTCGGCAGATCTACCAATCCTTTCCACTTTCCCGTGGGAAGCTGCTTGCCCCCCTGGGCCATATGATTGTAAATGAATACCTGTTCCCAGCGGTTCAGGGTTTCTCCATTGGTTTTGACAATGGTCCCGGACTTAATTATCAGCGTGTCTCTAAAGTATGGCAGTTCAATGGCATCTTCGTCTCCGTCTTTGATCAACCGGCCGCCGATGCGCTCGCTCACATCCATGATTTTCATGGATGCGGCACGCTCTTTGGCCCACTGCAGGGCATCGGCTGCCATATCTTTTTTAGTCCATTTGCCGCCGGCATACTGTGCATCAAGTTCTTTTTGAGCAGATTCAAGTACGACGGGGTCAATATACGGACAATTTTTTAAAGGCAGCTTTTCCGATACGACCATACTGGCAAAAGCAAAGCAGGTGGAATAGCCGCAATCGCCACAGTTGGTCTTGGGGAGTATTTTTTTATAAAGATCTACAACAGATAAGGCCATGATTCCCTCCTTGGCAGTGAAATTTTCGTTTCATTAAAAAATACTCATCAACATCCGTGTCCCTACTATCAGGAGCAAAACGGAAAAAACACGTTTGAGTTTTTGCACCGGCAGACTGTGGGCCAGACGAACCCCCAAAGGGGCCGTCAAAACACTGAGACAAATAATGCCTGCCAAGGCCGGGATATAGATATATCCCAAGGTGTAAGCCGGCAGGTTTGAAACTTTCAATCCATTGTAAATGTAACCCAATGTACCGGCAAGGGCTATGGGAAAACCGATGGCTGCCGATGTACCGATGGCATTGTGCACCGTTATGTTACTCCAGATCATAAAGGGTACGGAAAGAGAGCCGCCGCCGATGCCCACAAGACTTGAAACCGCGCCGATCACATTACCAACGCCAAACATTCCCAGCTTGCCGGGAAGCTGCCGGGAAGGTTTGGGCGTACGGTTCACCAACATTTGGATCGCAACAAAGTAAAGAAAGATAACAAAAAAGCCTTTTAAAATATGGGTGGGCATACGCACCGCAAAACATGAACCCAGGAATGTGCCCATAAAAATACCCAAAACGATTCTGCGCACCACAATCCAGTAAACGGCACCGCGTTTGTGATGGGCCCAAAAACTCGATACTGCCGTAAAAATAATGCTGCCCATGGATGTTCCCAGGGCCAGGTGCATGATAAACTGATCAGGAATACCCTGCCATGTGAAACAAAATACCAGCATGGGTACAATCACAAGCCCGCCGCCGATTCCAAGCAGTCCTGCAAGCACGCCGGCCATGGCCCCAACCCCTGAATACATTAGAATAATCGAATACATGGGCTCTCCTTTTTATGTTCCCAAATTATTGAGGATCGTCTTCATTTTCAGTGCTGTCTCCGCAAACGGTCTGTTCGACCTTTAAAATTCTGCTCTTTATTTGATATCATCACCTTTTCTTATCGAAACGTTGGGCAATATTTTCAAAATCGGGAGGCGTCAGGATTTCGGCAAACCGTTTACCCTTGCGGCTGTGCTGCTTATAAAAATCAAGACAGGCATTTACGATTTCAACAACCTCGTCTTCATTGAAAATACCTGGCAATGCTCTTGCCAGCCGAGGGTGACGTCCTAATTTTCCGCCCAGGGATACTTTAAACCCCCGTTTGTTTTCTGCTATGGTTCCCGTCGGGCAAACGGCAATACAGCGACCGCACAGCATACAAAGGCGATCATTGATCACAGGCATTTCCGAATTCCTGTCAATTTTAATTGCATTGTCCGGACATGTATCCACACAGGCCTCACAGCAAGAACAGACTTCATCCCTAATCCTGGGTTCACAGGCACCAATGATACCGATATCCTTAATCTGAGGCTGAGAACAGGCATTCGGACAATCCGCCATCGTTATGCGAAACTCATGATGAAATTTAAGATTATCGCCCACATGGTGTCTTAAAAAGCTGAGCAAATCCGCCTTTTCCAAAGCCTTTTCTATCTTTTTAAACAATCCATCCGACCGGATTGTCCGATTCGGGCATCCGTCAGACCCAAAACACGCATCCAGCTGATAGCCTTTGATTTCAGAGGACATCCGGTTCAAGTAACGCTTCTGAGTGGCTTTGACATCTGACAGGCCTACCACCTGTCTTCCGGCATGGGCAGCCTCTTTTTCAACGCGGACACGGACTTTTTTACGCACAAAAAACGGAACTTTCTTGAGCGCCGCTTCAGCTTCAGGTAACCATTTCATTATGTTTTCTCTGTTTTATATACGTCATGAACCCAATCAAAAAAGTCTTTTTACTCGACTTTCAGTTTTTCAATATTGTATATTTTCATAGCTGTTTTTTTCCATTGTCCATTTGTTACGCTAAACCCATGTTTACAACTTTTGGAATCAGCTTTAAACTCTTTTTTCTCTAATCTGTTGATTAGAGAGTAACGCATGTGGACGGAACCGACTCTGCCTTGTTGCTGATGCATTAGAACCGCTATCACACTTTTTCGCTTGGATTTCCTAATTTTTTAAACAGGTTTTTAAGGTCGGCTGACTTGAAGGAGAAATTTTAAGTACATAGAAAGGAGCAGTCCTTGCAACATATGGGAAAAAAATTATTAAAACAGCATAGATATTTTCTTAAAGATTCTATCCGGAAAAGAATCGACTTTTCACAAACGGATCAGAACCGAGGTATTGCCGCATACGATCAGGAAGGTCTGGACAGCCTGCTCCGAATTGATGGAGAAGAAGAATTTGCCGTTTATTTAGCTCCTGTAGGGAAGTTAAAGTAAACAAGCACCGGAAAGGCTCGGTAGAGTCCAACGCATCCAAACTGATTTTTTATGATACTCAGATATACCCCAACTGAAAGCGGGTTGATTTAAAAATTGAAAAAGATGCCTATATTATAAAAAGATTGGCACTCACGATCTTTTGAAGGTGTTTAATAAGTTTGATGAAGCTTTTGACGGTAGAAAATGTTTATCGATTTTTTTTACAAATTAAGGGATACGGGAATACCGGTCAGCCCGACTTCTTTTTTAACCCTTCAAAAAGCGCTGGGAACCGGGCTTGTCAATTCCCTTAGCGACTTTTACATCTCTTCCCGGGCCATTCTTGTTAAAAGTGAACGATACTTTGATCTTTTTGATCAGGTCTTTGCCCATCATTTTCAAGGAGCTGATATGCCGGCTTATGAAGGGCTTGAGCTTGATGAAACAGCACGGGCCATGCTGGAGGCCTGGCTGAATGATCCGGGGGCACTTGCCGGTGAACTGGGAGAAGATGAAAAAAAACTGAGCGACCTCAGCCCTGAAGAACTCATGGATTATTTCAAGGAGCGCCTCAAAGACCAGACCGGAAGCCATCAGGGAGGGGGGCATTGGATCGGCTCCGACGGCACGTCTCCTGTGGGCCATTCAGGGGAACACCCGGGCGGTATGCGTATTCGAGGTGACTCAAGGAGCAAGTCTGCGGTAAAAATTGCCATGGACAGACGGTACAAGGACTATTCCGGAAATGGGCCGATTACACGATCCATGATAGGCGAGGCTTTGAAACGGCTTCGCCACCTGAAACCTTCGGGACCCAAAGACCAGGTCAACATTGACGCCAGCATTTATCAGACCATGAAAAACGGCGGTGAAATTGAAATCGTTTTCAGCAGAAGCTTAAAAGACCGGCTGAAGGTAATACTGGCCATCGATAACGGCGGAGGCTCCATGGACCCTTACGTGTCGGTGGTCCAGACACTGTTTGATTATACCCGGGCCCAGTTCAAGGACTTGAAAACCTATTATTTTCACAACACCGTCTATGATGCCCTCTGGAAGGATCCCACACGATACAAAAAGCCGATGATTATCGATCACTTTACCCGCCTGGACCCGGAAACACGTCTGATTATGGTAGGAGACGCCAGTATGGCCCCTTATGAACTGATGGCCGGAGAAGGATCGATCCATATCGAAAAAAGGAGTGGGAAACCAAGCATCGAGCGCCTGAAATTTTTAGCCCAAACCTTCCGGCATTGTGTATGGCTCAATCCGGTTCCTGAAAATCAGTGGAAGGTTCCGAGCATTTCCCTTATCAGCCGAATTTTTCCCATGTTTGAACTTTCCCTTGACGGTCTGGAAAAAGCAATCGGTCATCTGATGGCAAAATAAATCAAACCGCTTAAACAGGAGCAATCAATGAGCCAAAACAAAATATCCAATACAGTGCTTAACGAAAGCCAGGCAAAGGAAATTTTAAAGCGATATGATGTACCTGTTGTCAATGAAACGGTTGCCTTA
>JAFDHS010000120.1 GCA_019308655.1 Deltaproteobacteria bacterium | reverse complement strand
CTTGCTTCGGATAAAAAGATTTTGCGCCATTGCCGGATCTTTTTCAATGGCATCAAAAACATTGTCATACGTTTGGGTCATATCTTTTTACCTTTCTGTAATTTTTCTATATCGCTTCCTGGCCAGCTCGATATCTTTTTTTGGGGTTGTCTGCGTTTTTTTCTGAAAGGCATGCAAAACGTGAACTGCATTTTTTCGGAATATTGCCGGATATATCAAATTCCTTCTACTCAGGGTTGCTCAATGTCGGATACAAAAGCCGGGAAAGTTAAAATCGCAGGCCTAATCCGAGGTATTACTGAAAAAGGTCAAAATACATTTGAGGGCCTTGGATCGGACATCCGGTTGGATCGGACATCCGGTTGGGAAAGGAAGTGGTCGCCTTCCAGGGGACTGAACCGGACCTGAGGGCAAATGCGTTTAATTTTGGCCCTGTAATGGGATTCGGAAAGTGCTTCATACAGCTTTAAAATTCTGTCGTCACGACTATACAGGCATAGCACCGGTAAGTCATTCAGGCGCAGTTTATCCAGGATTCCAGGCAAGGGTCTCATGGAAAATTTTCAACGGTTTTGTTCGCTTCAATGCCAGCTCGCCGAATGTTCCTTTGTGTCTGGAAACTTCCGGAAGCATAAAATCCCAGTAACTTCTCAGGGCATCCATCATATTGTATCGTTTATTTTGATGCCGGAAAATTATACGATAATATGCAAAAAAAGATTTGAAAATAGAGGATAAACGAATTTGAGTGATGGCATTAATGAGTACTATTTTTGAAAATGCCATAGGCCGCCAGCCGGCGCTGTAAAGTAAGGGCAGGGCGGCTGCGCAGGAACCGATGCCGAAAATGGGCAGATTTTCATTTTCAGCAAGTCTGCATGTGTGGTCCAGCACAAAAACGGTGTCTTTCAGGGTGGTGCCTAAAGAAAACTTGCCTTGGGATTTGCCGTGACCACGATAGGTAAAGGTTACAAGATCGTATCCGAATGAAATCAGGCTGCGAAAATAGCGGACCTGCTGGGACAGATTGCCGCCGATCAAAGGCGGAGCAAAAACAATTGCCCGCGGTGTTTCCGTCCGGACGTGTATGATTTCCAAATGACCGGACCCCATTGAAAGCCATTTTTTTTCGAACTTAAATTTCATGGCCTTTTCTATGCGGAACCGGTTTGCCATTCACCGGAGTTTTGCAAACCCCGCCTTTGCCTCGGTAATAAAATCCAACGTCAGGGACTTACTTTTTCGACCATCCGGCCCTTCGATGCCGGTATGCACGTCTACCCCCGACGGTCGAACCTGCCGGATCGCTTCCCGAACATTGCCGGGGATGAGTCCGCCCGCCAGAATCACCGGATGCGGTGAGAGTTTCACCAGTCTGCGGCTTACCGTCCAGTCATGGGTCTTGCCTGTGGCTCCGCTGGCACCGGTCCCTGGGTCAAAGGTGTCTGTGATGTATCCGTCGACATAGGGCGCTGTGGTTTCAATCTGCCGTTCGAGTTCGGCCAGGTTGTCTGACCGTACCACCAGACTTTTAATGATCCTGAGTGCCGGCCACAGCGTATTCAGTCCGGCAAGCTCTTCCGCTGAAATATCGCCGTGAAGCTGCACATACGACACCCCCAACTTCCTGCACAGTGCTATGATCTCTTTTGCTTCGGACAGATAGGTGATCACCAGGGCCGTTACCCCTGGTTTGAGCGAACGGATGATCTTTGCCGCTTTCTCTTGGGTCAGGTCTTCTTTGTGTTTGGCAAGTTCGAACGGAAAGCCGAGGTGCTCGACTTGGCATCTGACGAGCATGTCGGCTTCCGCTTGATCGATAATGCCTGCTACGTGAATTACGCCTGCAATCATATGTTTACTGAATTTTATAAAATTCGGAGCACCGGGAACGGTTGGCAGCGAGGTTCGTCTTTGCCGACTGTGCAATGCTCCTATGGTTTTGTGACCTTGTTATTTGAGAATATCAAGAAGCTCAACCTCAAAAATCAGTACGGCGTTGGGACCGATCTGTGGACCCGCACCTCTTTGACCATAGGCAAGCTCAGAGGGTATGAAAAGCTTATATTTGCTCCCCACGTTCATGAGTAAAAGCGCTTCGGTCCAGCCTTTAATGACACCGGTAACCGGAAATGAGGCCGGTTTGCCCCGTTTGTAGGAACTGTCAAATTCGGTTCCATCGATAGTGGTCCCTTTGTAATGTACTTGAACTTTATCGGTTTTGGTCGGTTTAGGGCCCTTACCCTGTTTCAAAACTAAATACTGTAAACCGCTTTCCGTTGTTACAACATCTTTTTCCTTTTTATTTTTTTTCAGAAAATTTTTACCCTCTTCCATATTCTTTTCTCCTGCTAATCTGTTTTGTTCGGCTTTTTTCTTTTTCATTTTCATGGAAAACTCAGTCATGACTGTCTGGGCTTCTTTTTGGGGCACCAGCAGTTTTTTTTCATGGAACTGGTCGGTAATACCTTTTATCAGAATATCAAAATTAATTTCATCTTTGATATGTATCAATGATTTGCTGATATCGGTACCTATGACATAGCTGACTTTATCTTTATTGCTTTTCAATACGCCGGCAGTATCATCTTTGGCATGGGCTGCGCAAGTACAGACAAGAAGAAACAAACAGCAAAAAAAGAGTGTGGAAATTGTAGTCGTTTTCATAAGGTGTCCTTTTTGGTTAAGGTTAACAGATATGAAGAGCCTGTTAAAAAACTGATGAATCCGCTGCAAAACCGTGAGAGCGGTTCAAATTGTCGTAAATTTTCGGCAAATAGGCTTGCTATTCACCTCAAACTTGCAACAATTTGCCCTCGCTCTCACACTTTTTCACTTCGATTCCCTAATTTTTAAACAGGCTCTAATATAATTTTGTCATAAGCATCAAATAAAGCAATATATCTGCATGAGTCAATGCAATTTTAAAAACTGTTAAAGCCTGAACATCTGCTTCCACTCTTCGCTTTCCTTCCTGAAAAACACTTCGTCCTTGCCGATATGTGTTACAAAGACCTCTTCAACCGATTCTCCTTCCCGTACAATACGGTCGTTTATAACTACCATGCGGTCTTTGGGATCACTGGACCAGGCAATTGCCTGTAGTTTCAATCGGGATTCGCTCTCTTGCTTAACGGGTATTGCTGCAAGGCGCTTAATGTTTATATTCTGCTCATATTTTTTTATATTTTTTGGGGTAGTCGTTTTTTTTCGAGTTGAATCCGGTATGGGCGTCTTCTCCTCATGAGGTGTTAAAAGTCTTTCCGGTTTAATTTGGGTATTGGCAGCCAATGCCGATGTCTTTTTTCGGAAATTGGGGGCAGGTATTGATGCCGTCTTTGCCTTTTTTGTAATCGGTTCAGATTTTTCAGCATCCTTATTGACCGACATTTTGGGGGGGGGTAGATCCGGTCCGGATGGTTTTTTTTCAACAAATCCGGTGGTTTTCTCCGGTTTGATTAGGGTCTCGGCAACTAATGCCGGTCTGTTTTTCCTATGTTTACCGTTTAAGATAAACCAAGTGCCGACAGATAGAATCATGACGGCAAAAATAACAAAAAAGTGTTTGTTAAAAAGCCAAGTGCTTTTTAAACTATGATGACCGGCTTTTTGCGCATATCTTTTTTGTGGCCGGAATTGAACTTTGCTTTGCTTGGTAAGTTCATTTTCAAGCTTTTTCAATGAATTTAGAATGGAACTCAATTTTCAGACACCCTTCCAATATGAGGGATTTGCAAGGTCTTGTTTTCATTGTAAAGAACAATTTTAGTCAACGGCCCTACAAGGGCATCAACGTTTATGCCATGTTTTTCCTGGATTTCTTTTACAGCCCACCGGGTCCTTTGATCATAAACGGAGTTGATTTCAATTCCATTGAATCCGATATCCCGTATAAGCATTTTCAGCGTTATTATGGAATCCATTGGTGAATTTAAGGGGATGGTACCCGTCAGGGAGAGAAAATTTTTCCATGGAATGTATGCCTCACGCGACCAATAGGATTCTAATTCCTTGGAATCTATTTCTATTGCAGTATCCATCTTTCCTCCTTTGAGTATGATTTTCCCCTGCTCTATTTTGCTGATCGTAAGATATACGGGGGATAACCCTTCCGAGGGATAAAAGGATAGAATGGCCGGCAGATTTAATTTTTTTAATAGATTCAAATTACCTTCAATCTTATGGATCAAAAGACCGTTTTGCTTTGCAGCAAGCTGAAAAAAAACCTGATCCTCATCGATATTATCGAGATACGGCTGAATTTCAGATTCATTGTTCCACAAACCCATGGCAATTTTCAGGGCCATGTGTCGTGAAGAAAACCTGTTAATTTCCCCTAAAAAATCTCCCAGATTCCGGACCGGCTCTATAAGGGATTCCGGATCTTTGGCCGCGTGCGTCTTGAACGGCTTTGTATCAGGGCCGGGTTGTATCGGGGTGGGTATTGTGAAATCTTTGGATTGAGAGATATCCGATTCCCCGCTTTTTACAGAATTTAATACGGCATTCATCTTAAAGACCCCTGAACGATAAAAAATAACCATCATAAGAGCAAAGCACAAGACAGAAAAAAAGAAGATCGCTTTTTTCCATTTCTGAAGGCCGGAGTATTTAATATCACCTCTGCCGGCCAGCTCCATGATGGCTGCCCTGGCAATCTTTCCCGTGATTCTCCGTTCATCCAGACTGAATGCAGTCAGCAACGCCCGGTTGCAGACAATATTGATCAATCGGGGGATGCCTCGCGAATATTGATAAATAGAGCGATAGGCAGTGTCAGTAAATTTGATCCCCGGTTTCCGGGATGCAATATGAATACG
>JAFDHS010000119.1 GCA_019308655.1 Deltaproteobacteria bacterium | reverse complement strand
TTACATCGACAAATCCAATCCGGATCATGAGAAACCGAGATGATTGTGTTTTCAGGCGACATCAAAAAGTCGATTACCGTCTTCTTGGTTTCGGAATCCAGAGCGGAAGTAATTTCATCAGCAACAAACACGGTCTTATTGAGTAATACAGCTCTTGCTATAGCAATTCGCTGTTTTTCTCCTCCGGAAAGGGATGAAGAATTTTGATTCAATAGCGTTGGCGAAAGTTTGAAGCGCCTCAGCAGTTCATTCACATGTTCTTCTGAAGGAGCGCTGTTGCGGTGGGCCTTAAAATCAAATGGAAGGAATAATGCCTCGCGGACGGTTTTCGCCCCCAAAACAGGCTCCTGGGCAATATAGACAATCTCCTGGCGAATTTTTAAAACGTTTTTCGCGCAAACCGGTTTGCCGCGGAAAAAGACCGTTCCTTTTTCCGGGATAAAACCGCCGACAATTGTTTTAAGGATGCTGGTTTTTCCACTCCCGGATTTTCCGTAAAAAACAACCTTTTCTTTTTCACGGATATAAAAAGAGACTCCTTCTAAAATGTATTTGTTGCGGGAACGCACATACACGTTCTCAAATTTGACCATACGTTTATACTACTTTCTCTTTTCGTTCTTTTCAGTTACACAGTATATCCCATCGCCTTCCAACCCCGGTTTAAAACACAGGTTGTCCGAAGTGCATTTTGCTTTGCGGCGGTACCCGGCCGGTCAATTGTTCAGCCGCAAAGTTTCCGGCATGGGCCAGTTGCATGACGATCTTGCCCCCACAGTCATGAACCGCCGCGGTCATTTCCCGAAGCCCGGAAATGAGTTCATCCTTGTAAATGCCAAGCTGCCAGGGACCCGCCTGGCCCTCCGGCCGGACATAGGCATGACTGCTGATAATCAACCCTGCCCCGCCTTTAGCCAGATCGACCATTGTTTTAATCAGTTTCGGCGTAACAGCCCCATCATCTGCAGCCATGCCTTCCCACGTCGCCGATCGAACAAAGCGATTCGACAGCGCCATGCCGTTGATTTTACTGCTTTCAAACAATATGCTCATTGTTCCTCCTTTCAAAATCAATACGAACCCATTTATTTGGAAGAAACCAGCAGAAAAAAGCAGAACCACGTTAGAAGCCCCGCTTTTTCCTGACTGGTTGATTCCATTGTTACATGGCTTTATCGAGCTGAAATTTAAAAATTTTCTATTTAACAGAAATTCTTTTCCAAAGTACTATCTTTAGAAATTAAACACTTTGGCTTCTGCAGCCAGGTCTATCAAATGCGGTCCACCATCTAAAACCATGTTTGAAAAAAATTTTGCCTCGTCAACCTGACGATTTTTGGCACATGGAATTCAGACACCGATTGGAACTTGTTCTTCAACAAGATAAGGAAGATAATCATTCGGGCAGTCACCCGTTGCTGTTTTTTGAGTTAAATCTCTCGTGGAGTCCGCCCAGTTAACGCCGTCATCAATAAAAAATACATCCGTCTTGTGACCTTTTGAATGCGCAATTTTGGCAAATTGAAAGCACCTTGTTGCAGATTCATTGTCATCACGGCTTAAAACAAACAAAAAATTAGCCATCCTTTACCTCCATTTTAAATTGAAATTCAAAGCCATATAACGTTTGGGTTGACCAGTGGCGGGGATTTAATGAACAAACTTCAACCCAACCCCCGGCATTCTAATTTTGACATCATGATATTCATTCAGCAAAATTAAAATTGCCGGCAAAACCCGTCCCCGCTTCGGTGGATCAGGTCTGTACAGGCCAAAAAAAAGACTTGTTCTAGTCCTTCAAATAGTATTCAATTGTTGATACCACCCGGACCGTCTTGTAAAGCTGACTGCCTTCGATAATTCCGGGGGCCCGGTCCCGTGGTTTGATAACAAAAACGCCTTGATTCGCCCGTCGAATTCTTCCAATGCGACTCCCCGAATCCTTGGCAAATTGCTCAGCGGCCCGACGCGCTTTGGCAGTCGCCTCGGCAATCATATCCGGCTTTAGTTCACTTAAGCCGGTGAAGAGAAATGTTGGCCCGCTATAAGGCCCCCCTCTCGACGACAGTACCACTTCCGCATCGACAAGCTCACCGACAGCTTGACTGGCTTTTGCAATTGCCTCGGGATCGTTGGAACGTATCATGAGGGTTTGAGCGATGATGTAACGACTTTGCATGGGACCCGTTCGATAGGGATCAGCAAGGCGATCGGTTACCTCCAGTCTCTGAATTTCAGCCATAGCCGGATCTATCCCATGGTTTTTAAGAAAATCGAGAATCTCTTCATGGCTCTCTTTGATTTTGGCCTGGGCCAGGCTCAGATCATCGTCGGTCGAAACAAAACGGAGAGGCCAGAGCGCGACATTTGCTTTTACTTCACGCTCAGACACGCCTTTAACGGTTACAAAACGGTCTGCAACACGTCCTTGAAAAAATCCATGCCCAACAAACCATCCGGCAATGGCAATACCAAACCCAACCATTGCAGCTGTCCATATATTTATGCCATTTTTCATCATAAGATTTCCTTAAGCGAATCAGCAAACACTATTTTTTTCTTTCGTAAATAAGCCAATAAACTGCGGCTACCAATACTCCGCCACCTATTATGTTCCCAATAGTTACCGGAATGAGATTCTTGACTGCAAAACCCAACCAGGTTAAATTTGATAAATCGGCACTTACTTTTGAGACAACCGCAGGAACCGATTTCAGAATAATCCCCATCGGTATAAAATACATGTTAGCTACGCTGTGCTCGAAACCCAAAGCAACAAAGGCAGTTATGGGAAATATAATAGCCAGAATCTTATCTGTAACGCTTCGGCCACTAAAGCAAAGCCATACAGCAAGGCAAACTAAAACATTACACATAATACCGCGGGTTAACGCGACCATAAACGGCAGGTTCACCTTTGCATTTGCAATTAAGAGCGCTTTGGTACCGATCAAGAAGTTGTTTCCTTCCCATTGCCTTGTAAGATAAATCCACATGACCATGGATAATGCGCCTACCAAGTTACCTATGTATACAATTACCCAGTTTCGCAAAAGTTTATACAAGGTAATCTCCTTATGCACATAAGCCATTACTATCAGGTTATTTCCGGTAAAAAGTTCCGCTCCGGCGATTACGACTAATATGAGCCCGAGACAGAACACAAGCCCCCCTAGGAGTTTGGTCAGCCCAAGCGGAAGACTGGAATCGTGGATAACCAATGTAAAAAATACAGCCCCAAAAGAGATAAAGGCCCCTGCTAATAGGGCAAGCACAAAAGTGCTTAAGAAATCCCGATTTGCCTTTATCGTGCCTACATTTTTTACCCTTTCTGAAATTTCCTGCGGCGAATAAGCGTCATTTTTCAACTCGCTCATACAAAACTCCTTTTGGGTGAATTCCCGTTTTGTTGGTTTATCTATATGCAGGCTGTTACACTGAAATGGTTCTCGAATTTCAAGCTCTTTGTTAAGAAGACGGATTTGCCGACTTCACGAGCAAATCCTCACGAATGTATGAAAAAAGTCGATCAGTTCCTGAATTTGCATAATAAAATTTAAATCTACAATATAATTTCGTCAAAAGCAAAACCAAATCAGGACAAAACAGACAAAATCATTACAAAAACAGGGCAGTTTAATTAAAGCAAAAGCCGTTTCAATCCCAGCCGATATCCCCACTCCTGGGAAATTATCCTATAAAAATGAAGCATTTCCCTTATGGACAAAGTGAGCTAACTTTTATATTTTTTATTGGAAGAATTGATTCTGAACTTCACTATTTAAGGAACTCAGCAACAATAAGTTCTCCAAGTCCCTAACCTCTAATACGAGGAAAAATGCCATGGAAGAGAAAATCAAATGGGAAACCGAGATGAGTGCCGTCCTGGATAAGGCCCGCACTGAAAACAAAAATATTTTGATTGATTTTTTCAACCCCGGGTGAATCGGTTGTCAACAAATGGATGCAGTTACGTATCCTGATGCCGGAGTAATTGGTTTCATCAATGAAAACATGATACCTCTCAGAGTTGAATATGGTATCGAACCCCTGACTGCCGATTTCAATGTCAAATGGACCCCTACCCTTATAACGCTTGATGTTCAGGGAAAGGAGCATCATCGAGCAGTCGGTTTTTTTGAACCCAAAGAATTGGTTCCTTCAATGCTGTTGGGAATAGCCAAGGTATTCTTTGACACCGATCGATTTGATGACTTTGACACCGATCGATTTGATGACGCACTGATGAATTTGGAAAGACTCCTGAAAGATTATCCCAAAAGCAATTCCGCACCCGAAGCAATTTATCTGAAGGGGATAAGTCTTTACAAAAAAACCGAAGATCCTGAACCACTTAAAAAGGCATATGAAAAACTTCAGGCTGATTACTCTGACAGTGAGTGGACGAAACGGGCTTATCCGTACCGGCTCTTATAGGCACAAACCACTCACTCCGTAAGACAATTAACAAAGATTCCCAAACAAGGAGATGCCCAAATGGAAAAAAAGAAAATCCTCTGGCCTACGGATTTTTCAGAAAACGCCAGGCAAGCTTTGCCCTATGTCACATCATTAGGCAAGAAATATCAGACCGAGATACACGTGCTTTATGTCATCGAGGAACTGGGATATCACGAGCCCTGGTACGGGGAATTTAAAGAATCCCAGATTGCCAAGATTCATGAATGGGAAAAAAACAAGGCGGAAGAGCGGATAAATGAAATCTGCGAAAAAAATTTGCAAGGCTGCCCCCTGTATATCAGACACATTTCCATAGGCGATCCTGCTCAGGAAATTCTTAAGCTTATCCGGGAGGAAAAGATGGATATAGTAGTGATGGCCAGCCGTGGACAAAAAGGGCATTTCCAGTTCGGCAGTGTTGCCGAAAAGATCGTTAAAAACGCCACGATCCCGGTCGTCACGATCCCGGTCTGAACCGTTTAAAA
>JAFDHS010000118.1 GCA_019308655.1 Deltaproteobacteria bacterium | reverse complement strand
GAAAAAGGAAAACGTATTCACACCGGAACTCCTCTACAATAGGGTAGGGTCGGGCCACGGTAACAACTTAATATTACAGATCAATAAACTGAAAATTATTGCTGATTGGGGGCAATAATAATGTTTTAAGGGGCAAAAAGAGCAATATAGATCAAGATGGCCAGAGCCAAAAGATACTACATTCCCGGTCAGGTTTGGCATTTAACGCATAGATGCCATAAAAAGGAGTTTCTTCTTAAATTCCTTAAAGATAGGCGACGATGGATACAATGAAATTCAGTCTCCTCGTCGAAAATGCGTGCTCATTAATCATGAAAAATTGGCAAGCCTGGCAGGCTATGATTCCTATGATCGTTTCGGGAATCCCATAAAGAATGGGTGAATGAATCACTGGTGAATGGCAGCAATGTTCGAGATCGTCAGTGGATCCGTGGAGTTGCAGTTGGAGAAAAGCAGTTTGTGGAAAAAATAAAAACAGAGCTGGGTTCGAAAGCTTCGGGGAGACAGATATGTGAGGTATCTGGGGGATTCGAACTTAGAGAACGAGTAAATTTCTATATGAGCGATTTTGACTCAAAAAAGGAGAATATAGGCCTCGAAAACACCTATGCGTGGAGCTTATTTCAATAAATATCAACCCTTTATCGTGGCCCGACCCCCCACTCACCCCCAACAATTTTTAAATGTGTTTACCCTGATCTGTTCCAAGAAGGCTATTGACAAAGATATTGATGAGAGGCAATATATTCAAGTATTTGTTTTACAGCTTTTTCCCAGCGGGGGTAGTGGAAGATGTTAAACAAACTCAAGGAACTAAATCTAATCAGAGGGTGATCATGCTCACAATATACATTCAGAAGGCGATGGGTAAAGCCGTTTATGAAAAATTGGAAGACGGAACCTATTATGGAGAAATTTCGGAGTGTCCAGGAACCATTGCTTTTGGAAGTACTCTGTACGAATGTCAAAGAGAGCTTCAGTTCGCATTAGAAGATTGGTTGATCAACGGCCTGAGACATGGGGATAAGATACCTGTTATCGAAGAGGTCGACTTGAATCCAAAGGAAGCCGCCGTTGCATAGATGGGTCCCATGTAAGAGAAAAGACTTCGTTAGGAAACTAACAAGACTTGGTTTCAGCAATCTTGAATCAGGTTCCAGGCATGGAATCATGCGTTATGGATCATACAAACAAATTATCCCTAATAATTCGGAATACTCGGTTCCGCAGTTGAAGAGATTGTTGAAACAAGTTGAAGAAAAGATCGGCCGAGACTTTTCTGTTAGTGAATGGAACGAGCTATAAAAAACGAGCCAGGTCTTTAATCGCCGTTTTCAGCCTTGAACATAGTTTATGCCCCGCCAAGCAAGACTTGATGCCCCCGGCCTTTTACAACATGTAATGGCCCGGGGAATTGAAAGAAGAGAAATCTTCAAAGACGATAAGGACCGAGCATCCTTTCTAAACCGACTTGGCTTGATCCTGGAAGAGACTCAAACCTAATGTTACGCTTGGGCGCTTATCCCCAATCATTTTCATCTCCTGCTCCGCACAGGTCCAACGCCGATTAGTTCTGTCATGCGTCGCCTCATGACCGGGTACGCGGTCACCTTTAATATTCGCCATCGGCGAAGCGGGCACCTGTTCCAGAATCGCTACAAATCTATTGTATGCGAAGAGGACCCTTACTTGTTGGAATTAATCCGTTACATCCATTTGAACCCGCTCAGAGCAAAAGTGGTCGAAGACCTGAAAGCCCTCGATAAATATCCGTGGACAGGTCATAGCGTTTTGTTGGGTAACAATGAGAACCCTCTTGTTCCAGAAATGCCTCCGGTTATTGAAGAAGATAAGTTCCTATCGGAAAAGACGGTTGAAGATGTTCTCCGTCATTTTGGAGAAAATTTAAAAGAGGCCCGGCAAAAATACCGTCAGTTTGTGGAAAAGGGGATCAAAAAAGGGAAACGGCCGGAGTTGCAGGGAGGGGGATTAATTCGCAGTGCTGGCGGTGATACATCTGTTCTATCTTGCTCAAGAAGTGAAGACCGTGAAATAGCTGATCAAAGGATACTTGGGAGTGAGGATTTTGTTGCCAAAGTTTTACGAAATATTAATGAAGAAGAACCAACAAAACTTAAAAAGCTTCCTCTCCAAGTTCTGAGTCTGAAGGTAGCCGATCATTTCAAAATAACGGAAGAAGAATTGAGATCTCCTATTAAGAAAAGGGGAGCGACTGAGGCAAAAGCAATATTTAGTTACCTGGCTATCAAAGATATGGGGTATTCGGGAAGAGAAGTTGGCCATTTCTTGAATATGAGAAGCTATAGCGCGATTAGAAGATCTGAAAAAGGGAAAGAAATTTTTGATAAAAAAAGGATTTCGAGGGATTTGTTTTACGAATAGTGGAATTGTGGCAACGTCCCCTGTCCCGCGACCCCCAATATCCAGAATCAAAAGAATAAAAATCAAAATTAAAGGTTTAAAAAGCATTTTAAATGTAAAATACGCAACATAACTAAACTTGCAACATAATGACCCCATTTGATCCCAAACAAACCAAACCAAGAAACCAACAACAATGCCCAAATCATACGATAACATACAAACAAAGCTAAAATCCTCTCCCCGCACTTGGCTTATCACAGGAGTTGCCGGGTTTATCGGTTCAAACCTGCTTGAGACTCTCCTCAAGATAGATCAAAAGGTTGTTGGGCTGGATAATTTTGCCACAGGTATTCAACATAACCTTGATGAAGTTCAGTCACTGGTTAGCAATGAGCAATGGCAGCAGTTTACCTTCATCAAAGGTGATATTCGTAATCTGGAAACATGCAAACACGCTTGCAATGGTGTTGATTATGTCCTGCATCAGGCAGCGCTGGGTTCGGTTCCCCGGTCCATTGAAGACCCGCTTACGACTAACGAAAATAACATCAGTGGTTTCCTGAATATGTTGGTTGCAGCCAAGGACACCGAGGTGCAGAGATTTGTCTATGCAGCTTCCAGTTCCACATACGGTGATCATCCTGATCTGCCAAAAGTGGAGGAAAAAATAGGCAAGCCGCTGTCCCCCTACGCAGTTACTAAGCTGGTAAATGAGATTTATGCTGAGGTTTTTGCCAAAACATATAATTTCAAAACAATTGGCCTCAGGTATTTCAATATTTTCGGTCAACGTCAGGATCCCAACGGCGCTTACGCCGCTGTCATTCCAAAGTGGTTTGCCGGATTGATAAAGAATGAAACCGTTTATATCAATGGCGATGGTAAGACGAGCAGGGATTTTTGTTTCATTGAAAATTGTGTTCAGGCAAATCTGTTAGCTGCAACGGTTGAGGATGAGGCAGCAACAAACCAGGTTTATAATATTGCTTTTGGAGAAAGAACAACTTTGAATGAACTTTACAATTTAATCAAAGAGCGAGTTGTCGATATCAATGAAACAGCTAAAGAGGCGAAACCACAATACCGTGATTTCAGAGCAGGGGATGTGCACCATTCCCTTGCTGATATCTCAAAGGCAAAGAAACTTATTGGCTATGAACCTCAATTTTCAGTAAAAAAAGGTCTGGATAGGGCTGCGGAGTGGTATATGAAAAATCTGGGAAACTGATGAGCTAACCAGCCAGTATTGTAATAAGCTGAAAAATAAAAAAAACACAATAAAAGCCAAAGGTAGACTTGACCCCTCGCTCTTCACAATTGAGAAGTCATAAACTGAGCGGAAAACTCAATGGACTTTGGGCTTTTAGTGTTGATGATGATTGTAGAGTCATTTTTGACTAACATTATCTGAAAGGTTTGAAAAATGGAACTGGGAATAACTATTGAAATTTGGAAAAAGGAAAAATGGTTTGTAGCAAAATGTCCTGAACTGGATTTCATTTCACAGGGGATAACTCCGGAAGATGCCAGGAAGAATCTTCTGGAAGTAATCCGGATTCAGTTTGAAGAGATGTCTGAATCAGGTACTCTCCAAGATTATCTTGAAGAATGTGGTTATAAAAAAAATCATGGATTTTTCGTCCCTCAGAATGAGATGATAAGTCTTGAGAAATATCCTCTTCAGGTTGCCTGATGCCGAAAATTAATCCCGTTGATTGGAAGACATTGATAGCTGTTTTCAAATTGTTTGGATGCCGGTATAAAAGGAAGAAGGGGTCACATCATATCCTCAATTACGAGGGGGCAAAACGAGCTGTTGTTATCCCTGAATATTCTGAAATTGATGTTGAAATTATTAAAAATAATATGCGTACTGTTGGAATGTCACGAGAAGAATATTTTAATCTTCTCGGCCAGGTTTAAAAAAGTCAAAATGTGAAATATCTAAACTTAGCC